>JALVQM010000352.1 GCA_027025615.1 Desulfobacteraceae bacterium
GTTCCGGTGACCAGGCAAGACGTGCCGCCTTCCAGCAAAAGTTCGCTGTTACTTGAAACGAACTTGAGAACTACGTTGTTGCCCAAAGTAAGGACGTTTCCGGTCTCTATCCAGAGGTCATTGTCGTCTATAACGTAGGGAACTTCTGTTTCCCGCCAGGTTACGTTGCGGTCGAAGTCGTCGACAGTATTGTAATAGATGGCGTTATAATCGTTGAAAACGGTACCGGCCTCGTCTTGGAAAATATTGGAATCGTCGATATCGTAGTTTTTACCTATGGAAAGGGGGATGATATTGTCATAGAAACGATTATTCTGAATGTCGGTTCCAACACGGGCGCTGCCGGCATCCAGGGCTCCATAGTAAAAATCACCGACTTTGCCGCCGGTGTTGTGGGCAAAGACACAATTGCGTACAGTTGCCCGCGAGTCGTACAGTTCAAGGGTGTACTTATACGAGCCGTTGCCGCCGTAATAGAAGTGACAGTACTCGAAAACAGATCCCTGCTCGCCGTTGGTGTTGACAGATCCCCAGTCACCGGGGCCCGGGCTGGTGGCAGTGCCATCGCCATTGGTATCTCCGCCATGGGAGTCGTCCTTGAATGAGGTGAAAATTATGGGGTCTGAGGCTGTGCCCTGGGCCATCACTGTGCCCCCGGTGCCAAGCATCATGTATGGACCATCGCTTGGATGAAATTTGATCACAACACCGGGTTCAATGGTCAAGGTGTTTTCCACGTAAAAGTCCCACTTGGTGATCAGGTATACTTTGCCTGTTTCCCAGGTCGTGGGAGATGTTATATTAGCATCTACCACTACAACGTTGGCAGGATAACTGGGCGTGGATCCGCTGGTGCCGGTGCCGTCCCCTCCGCCGCCACCTGTGGCTAAAATGGTGAAAAGCCCCAGGGTTATCACCGCCAAGGTGGCTGTTGTCCGCATGGTTGTGACTAATTTGTTTTTAACCTCATGTTTGCTCCTCTCTTTTGATTGGTTCAGTCAGATAACATGTTGCGATTGCCGCGGCTGCACCAATGCTGAAAGCCATTATATCCATCGGGTCATAGTGCCCGTTTGCGAAATAATTTGTCCAGAGCATTACTATCGGATTGGACAGGGCCAGGTTTGAAAGAGAATTGAAGTATTTCTGGCCAAGCTCAAAAATACATTCCACAAGCCACCAACCTGCACCGATTAAAAATATCCAGCGGTGGGAACAACGGCAGGCAGCTGCAGTCAGGAGGATAAAGGCGTATACATGACAGAAATCGGCCAGCCATCCTCCACATGTACCGAACAAGGCCGGAAGCTTATGGTGGAGACTGATGGATAGGGGCGTGGCCATTACGAACCAGGTGGATTCCGGTGGCCTGTCCAGAATGTATACACTTGTACCCAACAGTAGAGCTCCCAGGGCTAGAATAACGCGCAGGCCGTTTGAACGAAACATGGAGTTGCCTTTTAGACTATAACTTGCCATAAATATAAAAAAATATAAGTTGTCCGGTTAATTTGTCCGCAGCCGTTTTCGGGTATCCATTACCCTCTTGCCAGTTGTTTTGTATCAGATGTCGTCTTTGCAGACAAGTATGTGTTTGACAAAGGTTGTTAGTGTACGAAAAACTGGACACTAATTGCCCTGCAGTGGTGCAGGACCTTTAAAAATCATGCCAGGCTCATCCAGTCTGGTGGAATGGTTTAAAATCATTTTATTTTGCAAAGTGGGAGATGACAGTTTGGCAGACGAATAAAGTTCAGAAAGTGTTAACTTGCAATTGGGACCTGGTAGCTTAGCACATACGGTTGGTCTGCCGGTATTTGGCAATACTATCAACTATTGATGGTTTAAACAAAATTCGATAGACATGGACTGGGTGTTTTTAGGCAGACCTGGGCGGGGATGCGCTGTCTGTCATCCAGGGTGCCATTGCGTATCAAGGAAACCTGCGATCATTTTAGCTTAAATCTGGCAGCTAAAATTAGAATAATTCAAAAACCATAGCTCTTTTTACAGAGCCATCAGGTGCAAAAGAAGGGTGAGCTTGTGGCAGATTTCAAAGATAAGCTGAAAAAAATTCTGGGCCCTGAAGCAATCCTGGATGCTGCCGAAGATCTGGCCTGTTACAGTGCTGATGCAACCCGCAAATCTCATATGCCGGAAACTGTGGTTTTCCCTAGCAGTACGGATCAGGTTGTGGCCATTGTAAAACTTGCCGGCCGATACGGGGTGCCGTTGGTGCCCAGAGGAGCCGGATCAGGGTTGACCGGTGGAGCCGTACCGGAGCGTGGCGGTCTCGTGCTTTCTTTTACCAGGATGAACAGAATCCTGGAAATTGACGCTGCCAACCTGACGGTGTTGGTTGAGCCGGGGGTGGTGACGGCCGATCTGCATACAGCCGTGGAGTCAAGAGGATTGTTCTATCCACCGGATCCGGCGAGCATGACATTTTGCACAATCGGGGGCAATATAGCCGAAAATGCCGGTGGTATGCGGGCTGTAAAATATGGTGTCACCCGTGATTACGTTTTGGGACTGGAAGCGGTTTTAGCCGACGGGAAAATAATCAGGACCGGTTCAAAATGTGTCAAAGACGTGGTGGGATACGACCTGACACCATTGATTGTCGGCTGCGAAGGGACCCTGGCAGTGGTTACCCGGGCTTTGCTGAGGCTGATTCCCCTGCCTGAAGCCAAGAAAACCCTTACAGCCACTTATGCCGACATGCATCATGCTGCCGATACTGTGGCCGGGATAATCGCCAACAGGATTATGCCTACCACCATTGAATTTCTTGACAGACCGTCTGTCCGGGCGGTGGAAGAGTATTTGCATCTTGGGCTGCCTAAAGATGCCGGTGCTTTTTTATTGATCGAAGTTGACGGGGAAGCCGAGGCCATCGACATCACCATGGAAAAAGTGTCTGCTGTCTGTCATGCCAACCGGGCTTTGGAAGTTACCGTGGCCGAAGACAGCCAACAGCAGGAGTCGCTCTGGAAAGCCCGTCGATCTGTAGCGGCTGCCCTGCGTAAAATCAGCCCTTTCAGGGTCAATGAAGACATTGTCGTGCCGCGGGCCATGATACCGGAGATGATCAGGCGGATAGAACAGATTTCCCGTCGGTTTAATTTGGAGATAGTCTGTTTCGGACACGCCGGAGACGGAAATATTCATGTAAATATAATGGGGAAGCGCCAGGAGATTGAAGGTGAACGGGTTGAAGGGGCTGTGGTCGAGCTGTTTAAGGCAACCGTGGATCTGGGCGGCAGGTTGTCGGGTGAACATGGTATCGGCATCAGCAAAAGGCCGTTCATCGGCAAAAATATAGATCCCACCACCCTTAATTTGATGCACAAATTAAAAACAATCATGGATCCTGACAATATACTCAACCCGGGTAAAATTTTCCCCCCCCCTGAATCCCCTGATGCGCTCAGTAATGATTGGAAATGGCCTTGATCGTTAATCAAAACCGATAATATCCGGGCGGGCAATTACCTTGAAGGTCTGGCAGGTGGTTGAGCACATCTCGTGACGCAATTTTCTTCAACAGCCTTTTGCATTGTTCCTGTGGTCCGGATCAACGGCCCTGATTATCCAGTCAATACCTGCTTTTTCCCAGTCCGGTTCCGTAGAGGCATCGATGTAACGTTCCCATTTATAAATTCCGGTTTCTTCTGCAATACGCTGAAATTGCATTTTAACAATCTTGCTGGACACTATTACCACAGAACGTTGCATACCTTTTTCCTTGTACATGAGCTGCCCTTTTTCCAGGGCCACCTGGGAATCGGCAGGCAATGGTTTCAACGTTCGCATGTCCACGAAAACCCCAAATTCGGCAGGCGCTCCGGATAGCTGCTTGCGCGATTCGTCAACCCAGCGCTGCATTTCATCTGCCTTTATAAAGCCATCGAAAGTAAGTCTGTAGCCAAAATCTTTTTTTTCAATTTTATACATTTTGGCCTCCATAGGACTGCGCTTTGTGAATAAGGACTGATTCCAAAATATCAGCAGGGCAGAACCTGCCCCTCTGGGTTTAAAAGTGGCATTCGGTGTGAAACCATATTCAGGATGGTGAGAAATTGATCAATTCCAACAGGTGGTTAGTTTTATTATTGCCTAAATAACTATTAAAATCAATCAATGGTTTATTTTAAATGAACGATTCAGGTTGATCTGAAATTCAAATCACACCACGGCAACCTGCCGGTGCCGATAGGCTCTGGATTCATCTGGTTTGCAAAGATGAGATCGAAATATGGATATGCAGGAAGCCTGTCCGGAAGATATTTTAAAAATGTTTGTTACACCCTGGACGCGTGTTCTGCTGCCAGGTAGCGGGCTATTTCAATGTCTTTGCCGATGACGTGTCCTTTTAGCCAGGTGTTAAGAAGCTTTTTCAGCCGGGAGACTTGCTCCTGGAGTTTATGTTGTTGACTTTCAATATCTGTAATTTGGGTGATTAGTTTGCGGTGACTATTTTTGTGTTCCTGTAATTGAGGGTAGTCAATTTTCCCCATAAAGGTTTCCTCGTTACGAAAATGGATCTTGGTATAGTCTGTCAGTTTCTTGATGGCATCATTGATTGCGCTTGCCGATGAACTGTTTGTTAATATTGTTTCAAGCCTGTTGGCCAGTTTGAACAGGTTGCGGTGCTCGAAGTCGATTTGATATTGACCGATGGCATATTTCTCATTCCATTGGGGAAAAGACATGGCCAAACCCTCCTGAATTAGATTGTAATGGCAGCCGGTAACGCATGAAACGCCCTTTACATAAAGGTTATCGACCATGATGCCAACGACTTTATAAGATCATTGTAGGCGGCGTGTTGCAATGGGCGTGGATAATATTGTGGATTCAACGGATGTTGAAGCGAAAGTCACATACATGGCCCCCTGTCATTATGGTCTGGGAACGTTCCATCTGAATTTCAGGATTGAAGCCCCGAACGAAAGCTGCGTCCCGGCTGCAGGAAAGCACGGTGCCCAGGTGGGACAAGCTCATCCGGCGATACATGTCCACATAAGCGCAGTGGTCTACATTGAAATACAGGCGCTTTGCATCCATTTCCAGAAGTTTTAGCCCAAGAGCCCCTTTGCCTGCCCAGGTATTGCAAACGATTTGCCAGAGGTGTTTCAGGCTTATCCCGCCGATTGATGCTGCGGCTTGCCTGCCGGCTTCTTCAGCCTGGCGGGAAATCACAAAGGACGCTATCTGCAGGGCATGCTCGTGGCCCAGGGTTTGGGCGAAGGCCTCAATCAAGGGGCCGGCTACCGAAGCCTGAATCTGTCTGCAGGTAAGCAGAGGAATTTCGTTTGGTTTCATGATCTTATCCTGTTTTTTCGTGATCAGTTGAAATAAAAAGCTCCTTGCGGCGGCCTTCTTTAAGGTCGACAAGGCCCTGTTCACAAATACGCAGAAAGGGAATGGCCGCGCCGGTCAGGGTTACCAGGGAGAGCATGGGGTCGGGAAACGGTACGCCCAAAGAGGCTGCAGCCTGATTTATCGCTTCAGTGGTGGCGGCCAATTCTTCAAGGGGCAGGCGGGAACAAAGCCCGAAAACCGGCAGGGCCAGTTCAGCCAGTACATTTCCATCCAGGCAGACTACCGTTGCGCCATGAAGCTCTGCAATCCGGTTGACGGCCAGGGCCATGTCGTTATCATTGGCTCCCACCGCGATTATATCTGAGGTATCCCAAGCGGCACTGGATGCCATTGCTCCCCTGACAAGGCCAAATCCGCTTAAAAGTCCGGTAAAACAGCGGCCTGTGTGATGACTGCGATCAATGGCCGCTACCTTGATCAATTGCCGCTCCGGATCTGCAATTACTTCCCCGTTTTTGGTGGAAGCATCTACGATCTTTTCGCGGGTGACCAGGTCGGTAACCATTTCAATGGCTCTTGTCATACTCCCGGGGCCTGGAGCAGGTATCCTGAAGTTGGCTGAGGTGAATTTTCTGCCCAGGTTAATGGAATCCAGGCTCGCGGGTTGGTATTGGTGAGCCCTTGCCCCGGCCAAGGCCTTGCCGTTTTCGGCCACCAGATTTCCGTTGCTGAAAACCATCAACGGTTTTATCTGCTTTACGTCAGGCACTACCACCAGATCGGCACAGCGCCCAGGCGCTATTCCGCCTATGAGATGATCCAGTTTGAAGTGTTCGGCAACATTAAGGGTGGCAGCCTGAATTGCTCTGACCGGATCGAGGCCGGCCTTGATGGCCTGGCCCAGGCTGTAATCAAGATAGCCCTTGTAAAGCAGGTCCCTTGGGCTTATTCCGTCGGTAGCGATGGTGAACCTGCGCAGGTCGATTTCCATGTCTTTGACCTTGACCAGCTCAGCTATATCCCGACGGATGCTGCCTTCCCTGGCCATCACGTGTATTCCAAGCCGCATCCTCGCTGCGGCCTGTTCAGCGGTGATCGGCTCATGACAGGATGTTACCCCGCAGGCTGTGTAGGCTTGTAGCCTGGCGCCGGAGGCCCCAGCGCTGTGCCCTTCCACCAGCTTGCCCCGGCGGACTGCAGAATCAAGCAAGGGGCAGAAAAGGGCGGGATTCTGCAAAACTCCCTGCCAATATGATTCACCAATGGCCAGGATATCGGGCCGGGCAAGCAGGAGTTCAAGGTCCCGCTTATCGATACCCCCTGTTGTCGGGCTGGTAGATACCATGGCCGGTGCGGTGGCAAACAATTTGATAGGTTGATCTGCCAAAGCCTCCAGGAAATCGATTACACCATCCAGGCCGCATACCGGGTAGGGCTCCAGGGTTTCGGTAACTATGGTGGTTGTGCCGCCGGCCATGGCATGGGTTGCCAGGGTCGGCACGTCAAAGATCCAGGCCATATGGGTGTGTCCGTCTATCAGGCCGGGGATTATGGTTTTGCCCTCCAGGTTTATTTTCTCTTTGGCGTTGGCCGTAATTGAGTTGACGGCTGGACCGCAATACGCGATCCAGCCGTCACAAATGGCCAGGATTTGGTCTTGCATCAGCTCCGCAGTAAAGACATTGACCACCTTGGCCCGGCTTAGCACAAGGTCAGCCCGGCGGCGGCCGAGGGCGACATCCATGAGTTTTTCCGGGTTGCGTCTGGCGGCAAGCTGTTCTGGTCCTACAGGTTTCATCCACGGCTCCTTCCGGAATTTTCGGCGTAAATATTGTCAGGCCAGTCGGGCAGAAAGTTCAGTTTTCCGGCTGAAAAGAAATTCGCCGATTTCTTCAAGTTGTTCATCTGAAAAAACCGCTGCCAGGCCCACACACCAAAGGGCCAGTGCAGGGACAAGACCTGCCTCCAGAGCCACAGCCACTGCCACCACTCCTGGCAGGTATTCCTGGCGGTCTACGGCATATCCTTTGCGGCGCACATTTTCCAGCTCTTGCAGGTAACATTCAAGGTCAGCAGAACTGTTGCCCGGGCCTGCTATGCCGTGTTGCCTGATCATGGCACGCGCATTTTCTTCATCGAGTCCGGACAGCAGCAGTTTTCCCAGGGCCCCGGCCAGAAGGGGCAGCCTGGTTCCCGGCGGGGCACTTATCTTGATGGTATTTTCTGGTTCAGCGGCGGCCAGGATCAGGTTGGACCTTGTGCCCATGACTCCCAGGCAAACTGTTTGACCCAGTTTACGGCAGATCTTTTCCAGTTCAGGCTGCAAGCGTGTGGTTAGCCTTGGCCAGTTGACCGAATCGACCGCCAAGTCGTGAATCAGGGTGCCCAGGCGCAGCCTTTTGGTTCCCGGAATCCGCTCCAGGGCGTTTGCTTCCAGCAGGGCCTTGACCAGACCGTGAACAGTGCTTTTGCCTAGATTCAGGTTTTCGGCCAGACGGCTTATTCCAACCGGTTCCCCGGCGCGGGCCACTTCCTCCAGCAGGGCGAAGGCCCGGACCACAGCCGGTGCCCGGTAGCCTGGTGAGATAGTCATTATTAACCTGCAAAGTTCAGTATAGTGAATTTAAAGATAAACTTACATCGAGCTGTAATATTTGTCAATAGCTGATAATTGGTGATATAAACAATATTGACATTAATACCGTTTTGAAGATAAAATCAACAGATGTATAGTATAATGAACAAGGAGTTTGGCTTTGGAAACTAATCTGGTGAGGAAATTAATTGCTGTTCTGGAAAAAGGACAATCCCTTGTCCTGGCTACTGTAGTGGCTCAATCAGGGTCTTCGCCCCGAACCGCAGGTAGTCGCATGCTGGTGTATCAGGATGGAACCAGCATGGGAACTATTGGTGGAGGACGCCTGGAAGGTGACGTGGTTAAAGCTGCTCCGGAATGCCTTGAACGTGGTGTCCCCGAGTTTCTGGACTTTGACCTTGCCGGTGATCCCGGCGTGGATACCATGGACATGATTTGCGGCGGCAGGATGCAGGTATTGCTGGAGCCGGTAACACCTGGTAAAGGCCAGGTGGAACTATGGGTAGAACTATCCAGGGCCATGGAGGCAAAGCGCAAGGTGGTTCTGGTAACAGAGATCAGCGGCTCTATAAATATGCCCGGCCTGTTGCGGCGTTACCTGGTTATAGATGGCAAGCTGGCAGCTGTGACAGGATGCAATGACAACCCGGATCCAATATTGAAATTTGCCGGTTCCCTGCGCAAAGCCCGTAGGCCGGTGATTAGAATCGAAAAAGAACGGGTGCTTGTGGCAGAAAGAATGTTTCCTCCGGGGGTGGTTTTTATTTTCGGCGCCGGCCATGTTTCCTGCGCATTGGCCCGGCTTGCCAAGATGGCCGGCTTTCGAACGGTTATTCTCGACGACCGTGACCAGTATGCCTGTCGAGAGCGGTTTCCGGACGCTGAGCGGATAATTGTCCTTGAATCCTTTGAAAATGCTTTTCAGAATCTTGAAATAGATGCCGACAGTTACATTGTCATTGTTACCAGGGGCCATTGCCATGACAAGACGGTTTTGGCCCAGGCACTCACCACCAAAGCCGGCTATATAGGGATGATCGGCAGTACTAGAAAACGGGATGCCATTTACAAGGCTCTGCTGGCAGAGGGTTTCCCGGACCACAGTCTGGAACAGGTTGCCTGCCCCATTGGACTTGCCATAGGGGCGGAAACTCCCGAAGAGATAGCTGTAAGTATTGTCGGCCAGCTGATCCAGGTCAGGGCCGGGGGGCGTTGATGGGAACAGAGAATCCAATAAAGCCTGAAGCTGAATCAACGGCAGTGCGCTGCCTGTCCTGTTTTAACCGATTTTCTCCTCCAGCAGGCCTTGAAGAGGCCCAGTGTCCGGTTTGCGGTTTGTGGTGGAGGCTAACCTGGGTTGGCAAAGACTTTGCCAAAATCCGAGGGCCTGTATGGAAAAAATTTCCAGGCCTGGAAAATGTGGATATCTGACAAAATGGACATAATGACTAAAGGCCAGAGGATCGCTTTTATAGATCTTGGACGGCAAACATTCAGGATTGAGACCCTGGACCCTGATCTTAGCGGCCGTTTCCTGGGAGGCAGGGGGCTTGCTGCCTGGCTCCTGCTGCAGCTCTGTCCGACAGGTTGTAATCCCCTGGGGCCTGATAACCCATTGATCATAAGCACCGGACTTCTGTCAGGCACCATGGCAACGGCCTCTGCCAGGGTTAACTTTGCCGCCCGCTCCCCCTTAACGGGCCTTATCGGTTCTTCCAACATGGGCGGAGGTTTTGCTCCGGAGATGCGTTGGGCTGGTTTTGAACATCTGGTCATTAGCGGTCGGTCCGACTCGCCTGTCTGGCTGTTTATAAATGATGGAAAAATTGAATTTCATAGTGCCGGACATCTTTGGGGCCTGGGAGTCTATGCGACAAGGCGCAGCCTGTATTCAACCGTTGGTGATCCACGTGCTCAGGTTCTTTGTATTGGACCGGCCGGAGAAAATCGTGTCCTTTTTGCCTGTATCATGGGGGGTATAAAAAGTGCCGCCGGCAGAACCGGTTTAGGTGCTGTCATGGGATCCAAGAACCTGAAAGCCGTTGTCTGTCGCGGCAAGGCAGATATTCCTATTGCCTATCCCGGCAAAGCCCTGGAGTACAACCACAAGGTTATAAAGCAGGTCGTAAACTCCAAGGTTTCCAGGGTCATGCAGCGTTGGGGGACGGCCTTTATTTTTGATGTTACCAATACCACCGGCCTGGTCAGAACTCGTAATTTCCAGTATAATCAGTTGCCTAACAGTGAAGACCTGGAATGTGAGGCCATGGAAACCTATTCCAGCTCCATGGCGGCCTGTTTTGGTTGCCAGGTCCACTGCCGGCATCGTTACCGGCTTGACAATGGTCCTTACAAAGATGTTTGGGGCCAGGGCCCCGAATATTCGAGTCTAGGTGCATTTGGGACCGAGGTGGGCTGTCGATCTATGAAAATTGTACTTGAATGCAATCACCTGGTAAACGATCTGGGACTGGATACCATAGAGACGGGTTCAATGATTGCCTGGGCCATGGAACTGTATGAAAAGGGAATTTTGACCCGACAGGATACCGGAGGTTTGGAGCTGGAATGGGGGCGGCCGGACGCGGTCCTTACATTGATAAGGCAGATTGCTTTTCGCCAAGGTCTTGGAGATATTTTGGCCAAAGGTCCCCTGCAAGCTGCAGATTCCATCGGGCAGGGAAGTCATAAATACCTTATCCAGGTCAAAGGTATGAGCAGCCTGCATTCAGATGAGCGGCCCACTCCATCCCTGGCTCTGAACATTGCAGTAGCCTCCCGCGGTGCTGATCATCTGCGGGGAAGACCGGCCATTGATCTTTACAATTTACCCCAGGATCTGCTGGATAAAGTATATCGCAGTCCTGATGGCTACCAGGGCCCACTGGTGAACGATTGGACCAGATACCAGGGCAAGGCCCGGATGGTCATGTGGCAGGAGATCCTTTACATGCTTGTAGACTCCCTTGGTATCTGCAAGTTTCACACGGTATTCTTCAGTCCCAATCATCCAGCTTTTGAAGAATTCAGCAAGCTTATCCAATACAATGTCGGACTTGAACTTTCAGCCGAAAAATTATGGAACATAGGTCAGCGTTGCTGCATCCTGGAAAGGATCTATAACTTGCGGCATGGGCTGCGGCGGGAACACGACTGGTTACCGGATCGTTTTTTCGACGAACCTACGCCTTTGGGCCTGCCGGTTGCCCGGGGCAAATGCATAGACCGGAAAAAGTTTGCCAACCTGATAGACGATTATTACAGCTTGTTTGGTTGCGATCCTGAAGGGGTGCCCACAGCCGAGCTGTTAAGCAGGCTTGAACTTGAAGAATTTATGGAAGATTGCCGGAGCGGTAGCCTTAAAAAAGAGGGGGACCTGCAATGAGCTTGACGGGCGTTGTAAAAAAGCTTTACCTGCAGGCCGATCTTTGTACAGGGTGCCGTTTGTGTGAAGCGGTTTGCAGCGTTTGGCATGAAGGGGTGACCAATCCTGAAAAGGCCCGCCTGCGGGTTGTGGCAAATGAAGATGATAATATTTTTAAACCGGTTGCCTGTCGCCAGTGCAGGAAGCCAAGGTGTATCAGTGCCTGTCCATCTTCGGCTATCACGCGGGATGAGCAAACCCTGATTATGCACCTCGAGCCGGGACTTTGTGACGGATGTGGCAAGTGTGTCGAAGCTTGTCCCTTTGGGGCCTTGCAATTTGATACCAGGGCAGGCAAGCCCCTGGTGTGTGATTTATGCCAGGGGAATCCCCAGTGTGCCCGTTTTTGCGACAGTATGG
>JALVQM010000353.1 GCA_027025615.1 Desulfobacteraceae bacterium
CCGTATGCCGGGTGTCACAGTTAAAAATTGTTTGCCGAATGTCCGTTTGATTTCGCCCACTTCCTGTCCCGAACATATCACGCCTGCGCACCCGCAACCATGAGCCATGGCCGCTCGATGCATAACCAGCCTTTTAGGTTGGCGACAGAAATTAGTATCATAACCAGCCTTGCACAAATCATCAGCAGCAATACTGGTAAGCAGGGTTACCGCCATCACTTTCACCTGCACGCCGGCCGCTTTTACCGCAGCTTCCAGCATCTCCCGGTTCTCTCCACAATGAACCGTTGCCATGGAAACCCCCAAATCAGCCACCCTGGCCATGGATCGACCGACGGTAACAGGTATATCGTGCAGCTTAAGATCAAGAAAAACTTTTACTCCCCTGTCAATGGTCAAACGGCGAACAAAGTCCGATCCGGCACTGATAAAAAGCTCCAGACCGATTTTAAACATGCCCACCTCATGTTGCAGTTCCTCCACCAGGGCTTCAGCCTCAGCGGCGGCAGGTACATCCAGCGCAAAAATTATGAAATCCTCGGCCCTCTTTTTCATCATCCAGCCCTTTCTGTAGGTTAGCAGCCGTTGCCGGAAATCAAGCTGCATAATACGCAAAACAGCTCCCATCGGCAAGTCATAAAACGTATTGTATTTTTTTGGAAATTAGGTTAATTATGCTAGGTCAAAGATTGTTGCTGAATTTTTTGTTTAAATCAGGGCCGGGTGCCTTGCCTGCCCCCGAGACATAACCCGATTCAATCAAACGGATTGATCAAATGCACATAATAGAAAAACTTCATGTAGCTTCCGGCAGTTATTACATAGGAAAACAACAGCCGATGATTCTCCAGGCTTTTCTGGGAACTTGTGTGGGAGTGGCCCTATATTCGGAAAAAACCAAGGTAGGTGGTCTTATTCACCTTTTGCTGCCGGAGCCTGTTGCTTCAGGGACAGTAGAGCATCCCCAAAAATATGCTTCTACCGGTATGCCGATATTTCTCGAGGCCCTTGAATCAGCAGGGGCCAACTGCAAGTCGATGAAAGCCTGCCTTGCCGGCGGAGCTCTTGTCGGTCCCATCGACAACCAGGATCTCAGCCTGGATATAGGCGGACGAACGGCGGAGATAGTCGAACAAATCCTGGCGGAGAAACAGATCGAAATAATCCATTCAGAAACTGGCGGCTTTTTCTCCTGTAGTTTGAACCTGGATCTGGGAAACTTCAATTGCGAAATAAAGCCGGCCGGATTCGATAAACTGAATGAAGAAGCTGATGTTCGGCAACCGAGCCCGGCTGATATACAAAAAGCTCTTGATGATCTAAAACCGATTCCCCAGGTTGCACTTAAGATTCTGCGGATAATCGATGAGGGCAATTACGATATTGAAAAAATAGCTTCTGAAGTTCGTAAAGACCAGGTAATCAGTGCCCAGACATTGAAATTATGCAACTCAGCAATGTTCGCCCGCCAGCATCCCATAGACTCACTGGACCATGCGTTGGTCTTTTTAGGCCAGGACATTCTGGTCAAACTGGTTATCTCAGCGGCAGTGGAGAGTTTCTTCCAGCAATCGGCTGCCGGCTATTCCCTTTGCAAGGGAGGACTATACTACCATGCCATTGGAACGGCAATGATAGCCGAAAAAATTGCCCACCAGACAGGGGCATGTGATCCCGGAGTAGCATACACGGCCGGACTGCTCCACGACATCGGCAAAGTTGTACTCGATCAGTACGTGGCCTCGACCTATCCACTGTTCTACCGTCAATTACAGAACGAAGGTGTAGAAAGTCGAATAATAGAAAAACAGCTGCTAAGTGTAGACCATACTGAGGTCGGTGCAATCCTTGCTCAAAACTGGCGATTTCCAGAGGGCCTCATGGAAACCGTACGCTATCATCACAAACCGGAAAACGCTTCAACTGATAGAAACCTGGTGGCGGTCGTCTACCTTGCCAACCTTCTTATGTCCAGGTTTCACACCGGTTTGGAGCTCAGCCGGGTAGATACACGCGCACTGGAAAAACGTCTGGCAATGGTGGGTCTGGGTTCGGAAAGTTTTGGCGACTTGGTTGACTGGATCCCAGCCCGAACTTTTCATTTGGATACTGAAGCCATAGCGGCCTGAAGGGCGGCACCCAACATCGCAATTTCCACAGCCGTTGCAGGATAAGTTTTACATGGATAACAATGAGCGCAAGCAACAGTATTTACGCCGCCTGCCGGGAGTAGACAAATTACTTGAGGCCACCGGAAAGCCGCAGGCAATTCCCCGGCAAGTACTAACTGCTTCAATTAGACAAGTACTTGACGATATCCGCAAGCAGATTCTTACAGAACCGGGTAAAGTCAGCAGCAGCGATCTTTCCATGGAAAACCTTGCTGCAAGGGCATTGGCAGCAGCCCACTTGATTTTAGCTCCCCGGCTTAAGAGGACCATCAATGCAACCGGAGTAGTTGTCCACACCAACCTTGGCCGCAGCCGCTTGGCGGAAAGCGCCATAAGGAAAGTAATCGAAGCTTCCCGTTACTATTCCAACCTCGAGTTCGATCTTGAACTTGGCAAACGCGGATCCAGATACAGTATCGTCGAAAATTTGTTATGTGAAATATCAGGCGCCGAGGCCGCCCTTGTGGTCAACAATAATGCAGGTGCGGTTTTACTCTGTCTTGAAACAATTGCACGCAACCGGGAAGTGATAATATCAAGGGGAGAACTGGTGGAAATCGGCGGTTCTTTTCGCATCCCCGATGTAATGGCCAAAAGCGGTGCCCTGTTGAAAGAAGTCGGCACTACCAACCGTACCCACCTGGCAGATTATAAAAATGCCATCAATGACTCCACCGGATTATTACTCAAAGCCCATACCAGCAATTACGCCGTGGTCGGCTTTACCAGTTCCGTGCCGCTGTCTGATCTGGTCAAGCTGGGCGACACATATGGCCTGCCGGTTATGGAAGACCTTGGCAGTGGAAGCTTTCTCGATCTTTCCGGCTATGGACTGGCCAAAGAACCAACTGTCCAGGAGTCGGTTGCCAGCGGAGCCGCTTTGGTAACATTCAGCGGCGACAAGCTGCTGGGTGGCCCCCAGGCCGGTTTGATCGTTGGCAAAAAGCAGATGATATCCAAAATAAAAAAGAATCCCCTGGCCAGGGCCCTGCGTATCGACAAGATGACTCTGGCAGCCCTGGAAGCAACTTTGCAACTTTACAGGGACCCGGATGCCGCCCTGGAGCAAATACCTACCCTGGCGGCCCTGACGGCTTCCCTGCCCCACGTAGAAGCCAAGGCCAATCAACTTGCACAGGCTTTACGACAACTGGCAAAAGAAGAGTTGGAAATAGAGCTGCTGGACATAAACTCCCGCGCAGGGGGCGGATCTCTACCCTTGTTGGCAATCAAAAGCAAGGGCGTGGGCATCAGGCACAGCAAAATTTCGGTTAACCTTCTGGAAAAAGGCCTTAGGCAGGCGGATCCACCGGTTATAGGAAGAATAGAAGATGACTGGTTAATTTTTGATACCCGGACCATTGATTCTGAAGAAATAGAGTTGATCACCGCTATAGTCGACAAACTAACTGCAACCAATCAGGTTTAAAACAATGGCTGAGAACCAAGGTGTCTCAAGAGTTGACCCAAACGGTTATCTTTACAAGGCAAGCCCCAATGGCCGGGGGAAGGGAAAACCGGACTCAAAGCAAAGTCCTGCAGTTGCCCAGTGGCCCAGTGCAGCCCAGTGGATGGAAAATTTCGGGACAGTTCACGCCCTGATGTCTGCCGCTGAAAAACATACCATCAGCTGGCCGTGTTTTTCCGTCATGGCCATCAAGCAGGACCGCAGCCTTTCCGGGCAAAGCGATATAACCCTCGGTCTTTGTGACCTTGCAAGCCTTGTAAAAGAAGCTGCCGGGCTGGATACTATTGGCGGACGAATAGCTCCGGACCTGGAGATGTACTGGATTTTCGATGGCCCAAAAAGCGATTGCCAAACCATGGCCAGGCAAATTGCTTCAGCCGCCAAAGATCAAATCAAAGACCTTTCGCTTTCTATCGGAATCGCAGACTACCCCCTGATAGATTATTCTCGTACGCAAATTCCTGAAAATGCCTGCAAGGCGCTTGATCATGCCGCTTTTTTCGGCCCCGGCAGCATTGTTACTTTCGATGCAGTCAGCCTGAATATCAGTGGAGACCGGCACTACCAGGAAAACAGCCTGGAAGAAGCCATAGGCGAGTATTTGAAAGCCCTTGAACTGGATCCTGAAAATGTCAACGTCCACAACAGCCTGGGAGTATGTTACGGGCGGAAAAAAGAGCTCCAAAACGCCCTGAAATATTTCAAGCAGGCTTTGGAAATCGACCCTGGAGAAGTAATGGCTGTTTACAATATCGGCCTGATCCACTACATCAGGGAAGACAGACTCAAAGCCAGACAACAGTGGATGGAAGCCCTCAAGCTCGAAAATGATATTTTTGAAGTCCATTTCCAGCTTGGCCGCCTGCATGCCGAAACAGAAGAATGGGACAAAGCTCTTTCCCATCTTGAAAAAGCAATCCAATTGCGCCCTGGTTCAGCCCCGGCCCAGCATCTTCTTGGCAAATGCCACCTGGCGCTGAATGACAAAAAAGGGGCTATCGAAGCCTTCAGACACGCCGTAAGACGCAACCCAGACGATGCCGAAGCATTGTCCGCCTTGGGATGGCTTTACGCAGAAGAAGGTGAGAACCCGGAAATATCTGTAACTTTCTGCCGGCAGAGCGTAACACTGGAGCCTGAAAACGGCCTTTTTCGCCGCCGACTGGCAAATGTTTATCTCAAAAACAACCAGCCGGAAAAGGCCCTGGAACAGTTCCAACTGGCAACAAGTTATGGCGATGATTGTTCTGAGAGGATAGCGGCCCTGAAGGCAGACAAAGCATAAAAAAGTCATGGTTGATTTTTTAAATCCACGGTTTATATTATCTTTTCCCGACCAATCCGAATCTTGTTCAGGAAAATGAAAGCTGCATGGGAGCCTAACCGATGCCTATTTATGAATATCATTGTCAACAATGTAATGAGAATTTTGAGTTACTGGTAATGGGCGGGGAAGATCCAACCTGTCCCAAGTGTAAAAGCCCCAAGGTCGTGCGCCTGATGTCCGCCTGCGGATTCATATCGAAAGGATCCGGGGGGCAAACTGTACGGACCTCTGCCAGTAGCTGCAGCGGCTGCACATCCACCAACTGTTCCAGTTGCGGACACTGATGAAAAGCCTGATCCGTATCGGCACCCGTGGCAGCAAGCTCGCCCTTTGGCAGGCCAATTGGGTGAAAAATGCTCTTGAAAAGCGCTTTGGCGAAATAGTTGTTGAAATTGTTAAAATCAAGACAAGGGGAGACAAAATTCTCGATGTCCCCCTGGCAAGGGTCGGCGGCAAGGGATTGTTCGTCAAGGAAATAGAACAGGCCCTGCTTGAAAAGAGTATTGATCTGGCAGTTCACAGCATGAAGGATATGCCGGCGGTTACCCCTGCAGGCTTGGAAATCCGCGCTGTTCCTGAAAGAGAAAACCCCCGGGATGTACTGATTTCATTAACCGGAAAAACTATTGACCAACTGCCTCCAGGGGCGGTGATCGGCACGAGCAGCCTGCGCCGCAGGGCACAGCTTCTTCATTTACGGCCTGACCTGAAAATCAAATCATTGCGAGGTAATCTGGATACCCGCCTGAAAAAATTGGAAAGCGGCGAGTTCGATGGCATAATTTTAGCTGCCGCCGGTATACATCGTTTGGGAGCGGCAGACAAGGTTACCCAATATATGGAGTTTGAAACAATACTCCCGGCCGTCGGTCAGGGGGCTTTGTGCCTGGAAACAAGGAACGGCGATCCTCTCATTGGTCCATTTATTGACGCCCTGGACCATGGCCCGACACGAACGGCAGTGGAAGCAGAAAGGGCTTTTCTGGCACGGCTGGAAGGGGGCTGCCAGGTACCCATAGCCGCCCACGCCAGGATAGAAAACGAAGCTCTTGAAATTGTAGGCCTGGTAGCCGACCTCAACGGCCGACATCTTATCAAAGCCGGTAAAAAAGGGAAAACCGGAGAAAGCCTTGAACTGGGATTGGCTGTAGCCGAGGTATTGCTGGCCAAGGGAGCCCAAAAAATCCTGGAGCAACTTAAAAAAGATGAAACCTGACTCAACCAAGGGAAAAGTGTTTTTGGTTGGAGGCGGGCCCGGAGATCCGGGCCTGATTACCGTCCGGGGAGCTGCCTGCATTGCTGCAGCAGATGTGCTGGTATATGATTACCTGGCTGCAGGACGCCTGCTGAGCCACTCCAGACCCGAATGCGAATGTATCTACGTAGGCAAAAAAGGTGGAGATCATACCCTGTCCCAGGATAAAATAAATGCACTGCTGGTCGAAAAAGCCTCCCAGGGCAAGACGGTCACCCGGCTGAAAGGTGGTGATCCGTTTATATTCGGCCGCGGCGGGGAAGAAGCCGAAATCCTGTCCGAAGCCGGCATAGATTTTGAGATTGTACCCGGGGTGACCTCTGCCATTGCCGCTCCGGCCTACGCCGGAATACCCCTTACCCACCGCAAATTTACCTCCAGCGTGGCATTCGTCACCGGCCACGAGGATCCTTCAAAACCTGATTCAGCCATCGACTGGCAGGCTCTGGCAAGGGGTATCGGGACCCTGGTCTTTTTAATGGGAGTCCGTAATTTACCCAACATCGTTTCCCGGCTGACGGAAGCCGGGAAAAGCCCGGAAACCCCGGCCGCCCTTGTCCGCTGGGGAACAACCAACAGACAGCAAACAGTGACCGGCACCCTGGGAGACATTGTTGCCAAAGCCCGCGAAGCCGGCATAAAGGCTCCTGCTGTTATTGTTGTCGGCAAGGTTGTCGAACTGCGTGATACCCTCCAATGGTTTGAAAAACGTCCCCTGCTCGGTAAAAGAATAATCGTCACCCGCTCCCGGTCCCAGGCCAGTGGTTTGGTCCAGCGTTTGAGCGAACTGGGAGCCGAATGCATTGAGCTTCCTACCATAAAAGTGGTCGAGCCGGACAGCTGGGAACTGCTCGACGAGTCCCTGGCCGGGTTGGACACCTTTGACTGGATTGTTTTTACCAGTGTCAACGGCGTTGACTTCTTTTTCAGCCGTCTGTTTGACAAAGGCCTGGACTGCCGGGCCCTGGCAAGTGTGAAACTTGCAACCATCGGTCCGGCAACTGCAGCAAAATTAAACAAATACGGACTGAAGAGCGACCTGATACCTGAAAACTACCGGGCCGAAGCGGTAGTTGCCGCTTTTGGCAAACATGATCTAAAGGGAGCTAAAATTTTACTGGCAAGAGCCGAGCAGGCCCGACAATTGCTCGCCAAAGAACTAAGCTCCATGGGAGCCCGGATAGTAGAAGCAACAACTTACAAAACATTGTCTGAGACCCCGGATCTTTCCGCACTGGAAGAATTTTCCGCCAAACGACCGGCTGATATGATTACCTTCACCAGCTCATCAACGGTAACAAATTTTCATAATCTGGCATCCCAGGCCGGTAAAAATGGAATCGAAGCCGCCAGAGCCGTCGCCTGTATCGGCCCCATTACAGCCAATACCGCCCGCAAGCTTGGCTACCGGGTGTCAACAACTGCTGAAGTCTATACCATTGAGGGCCTTTGCCGGGCTATCGTAAGATTCTTCCAAAATCAGGCAGAATAGCCTAAATTGGATCCCGGGCTGCAATCACAACAGCATGCAGTGTCCAAGTCTACGTCTTTTGGTAATGCCATCAAACCTGTTGACCTATCATTAGCAAGCCGGGTATAGGATTGGTAAAGTGTTTTCCTGGGAAACTACCGGGAAACTCCTCCGAAGATGTAAAGGGCTATTGCCCGGCTTAGATTGAAGGGCAAATAGCTGCTGACTTTTTCTTTGTGAAGCCGGGAGATTACATGGAAGATTTGCTCAAACGGATGCCGGAATACGAAAACCAAATCCGGGCGTTGATGGAAACCATCATCACCAATATTGTTTTACTTGGACAGATTCCTGCACCGACTTTTAAAGAGAAGGCACGTGTATCGGCCTTTCTGGAACGCCTGGCGGAATTCCAGGTAGATGAATGCACAACGGACGGCTATAGAAATCCCATTGGCATCATCAGAGGCAGTTCTCCAAGTCGCCCCCCGATTTTCGTTGTAGCCCACATGGATACTCCTTTTGGTTATGACGTGGATCATAATTTTACCATCAGAAAAAATGCAATTTACGGGGCCGGCTTGCTGGACAACTCCGTCGGAGTAGGAGTCCTGGCCTCCCTGCCGGAAATCTTCCGTCAACTCAAGCTGGAGTTTGAATCCGACATAGTTCTGGCCGGGGTTATCCAATCCATAGGCAAGGGAAATCTGAGGGGGATACGTCATCTTCTGAAGACCTGGTCGACTCCCATCAGGGGGGCGGTTTGTATAGAGAGCGGAGAGCTTGGCAGGTTGAATTATTATTCCGACGGTATGATCCGGGGGGAAATAAAATGTAGAATAAACCGTTCAGGTCACCGGCGGCAACGTTTCAGACCCAATGCCATTCTGGTCCTTAACGAAGTAATCAACCAGATATTGGAGTTACGCCTGCCATTGAAACCACGCAGCAAAATTGTAATCGGCAAAATCAACGGTGGCCTTAAACATGGTCAAATAGCTCACGAAGCCACCCTTGGTTTTGAAATCCACAGCGATTCTGATGACATGGTCAAAAGTCTCTTTAATGACATCAATGATATCGTCGATGGGCTTGGCCATGAGTACGAAGTACAGATCGATCTTAAAACAATAAGTAACGTAAGAGCTTCCCGGCTGCGCTTTAATCACCCGCTGGTAAAAACCACCAGAGCCATAATGGGAGAACTGGGGCTTAAACCAATCAGTGAACCGAGTGAATCAGAATTGTCTATTTTCCTTTCACGCAAGATACCCGCTGTAACACTAGGTATATCTTATGGTGAAAGCTACCAGCAAAAAAGTTCGGTAATCAAGATCGAACCCATGTTCCGCGGTATTGCGCAGATCGTCGGTGTGATTGCGGCTATCGACAGTGGAGTTTGCGATGAATAGAGACTGGCTGAAAAATAACACTTTTCATTGCTCTAACTTTGGTGATCTTAAAAAGCTGGTCGCACTGAAAAGGAAAAAAGGTCTTACAATCTCATTATGTTTGCCTACCTTGAACGAGGAAAAAACAATCGGTAAAGAACTGGTGATATTAAAATCGGAATTGATGACCCGCTATCCACTCCTTGATGAAATAGTTGTCGTGGATTCAGGCAGCACCGATGATACCCGTTCCATAGCCAGGGCCTTCGGTGCCGACGTCTATAAAGCCGACGATATCCTGCCCCACCTGGAACCGTACAAGGGCAAGGGTGAAAATCTCTGGAAGGCCCTCTACATTACCAAGGGTGATATTATTGTCTACCTGGATGCGGACATTAAAAACATTCACCACCGTTTTGTCTATGGACTTGTAGGCCCTTTATTGCTTTATGACCATATAAAATATGTCAAAGCTTTTTATGACCGCCCGATTGCAATAGGCAAGAACAAAATCAGACCTACCGGCGGAGGGCGTGTGACAGAACTGGTGATCAGGCCGCTTTTCTCTCTTTTCTTCCCGGACCTGACACAAATCCTGCAACCCCTGTCAGGCGAATACGCAGGTTTCAGGGATATATTCGAAACAATTTCCTTTCCCATTGGATACGGCATTGAAACCAGTATGATCCTGGATATCTACCACAAATGGGGCCTGGATGTTATCGCCCAGGTAGACCTTGAAAAAAGAGTACACCGTAACCAAGACACCAAGGCTCTTGGCAAGATGGCATTTGCCATCATGAAAACCTTCTTCAGCCGTACCGTCAACCTTGGCCTGTTAAATTTTGAAACTCCCCTGCATGACACCATGATTCAATACAATTTGGTTAAAAACGAAATTAAACCCGACCTGTTGACCATAGAAGGCCTTGAGCGACCACCAATAATCGAAATTCCAGAATACAGGAAACTTTTCAAGCGGAATTGAGCATGACCGGCAACCTCATCGATCGACACAACCGCCATCTTAATTATTTGCGGATTTCAATCACCGACCGCTGCAACTTGAGATGTATCTACTGCATGCCTGATGGCAGACTCCCCAAGCTTGACCACAAGCAGATTCTAACCTACGAAGAAATTTTGCGGATTGTCAAACTGGGAGTCAAATTGGGTATAAACAAGGTCCGGATTACGGGCGGCGAGCCCCTGGTTCGCCGGGGAGTTTACGATTTCCTGAAAAAACTGACGGAAATTTCTGGTATTCAAGACGTCTCCTTGACCACCAACGGACTTTTGCTGGGTCACAACCTTGAGAAATTACAAGCGGCAGGCATCAAACGGGTCAACATCAGTCTCGACACCCTCGACCGAAACAAATACCGCATGATCAGCGGTTACGATCACTTCAACCAGGTATGGCAAAGCATCATCGACGCCTGGCAAAAGGGTTTTGCTCCAATCAAGCTCAACATGGTAGTCCTAAAAGGGATTAACGACAACGAGCTGGAAAAATTCGCTGAATTATCCCTGCGCTACCCGTTCCATTGCAGGTTCATTGAATATATGCCCATAGGTCTTTCCGGCATTGACCCTGACCAGCACATTCTTACCCCTGAAATAATGGAACGCGTCAGCAGACTTGGCAAACTTGAACCTGTTGCCAACGATCGCAACGACGGGCCTGCAAGGCGTTATCGCCTTCCAGGTGCTATTGGTGAGGTTGGTTTTATAAGTGCTCTGAGTCATCATTTCTGTGATAGCTGTAACAGGTTACGCCTGACTGCAAGTGGTAAATTGAGAGCCTGCCTGCTATCTGACCAGCAGATAGATCTAAGAGAACCCCTGCGCCGGGAATGCTCGGACCAAGAACTCATAGAACTTTTCCATCAATGTGTGCTCTCAAAGCAGGCTGGTCACCATTTGGCTGAAAATATTCTAATAAAATCACAGATGTCTAAAATCGGAGGATAGACTATTCCAGATCGGCAATCAAAAGCCGGTGGCCCTGCAAAGAAAACCCGGGCTGGGAGGTATCCAAGGCTACATTTACTTGCACACCAGTTCGCCTAACCCGGGAAAAGCAATCTTTAATACAAAATTTTTGAAGCCATCAGCTTCCAATAAATCGAGGCTTCTATCAAAGTTTATCGCCTGTATCAACAAAAAACTTTAGATATTTTTTGAAATTTTCTTGCCCTCCAAACGCTTTTGCCCCCTGGTCCGACAGTCAAAGAGTATCTGCTCTGCCGACAAAGCCCTTGCTTGACCATGTTGGTTATGATAGTTCAGTAGTTTAAAGGGGATGGGCTGTTTTGACGATTGACCGGCTTTGCAAAACAGTTCGCTGGATCACCTCTTATTATCCACTTGGCCTGGTTTCTAAATACGAGGTTGTAAATGGAGCGGGTACAGCCATATTCACCCAACACACTCCAATCAGAAGAAGTAAGCCCGGGCGAAAAGGAGCAATTGAGAAAAGATATTGCCTCTGGGGGCAGCCATAGGCCGGTAAAATCAAGTCGACGTCCAATAAGCCGACAACAAATTATCAACAAAATAAACCTGCTTAATTTCCAGGATCGCAACCTTTCCATAATATTC
>JALVQM010000354.1 GCA_027025615.1 Desulfobacteraceae bacterium
TGACCATAACTGTTACCGTCAAGCTAAAAACATGTTGGTCATGCCTTTGACCGATGGGGGACTGGTTTTGGGATTGCTGGTACTGACAGACAAACCTGAGGAATACAGTCTTGTCGACCAGAAAGACGTTGCTTCCCTTGCTTCCGCCTTTGTCCAGGCGCTGTTACGCAAACGGGCCGAGACAGCTCTTGCCAGAAGTGAGAAACGCCTTGCGCTGGCCCTTACGGCAGCCAATGAGGGTTTATGGGACTATGATATCAAATCGTCAACAATGTATTACAGTCCAAAAAGTCTTAAACTGCTTGGATATTCGCAGGGGTTTTTGGGGCAAGACCCCCGGGCCTGGCATTCTCTGGTGCATCCTGAAGACAGACAGGTGTTGACCAGGTACCCGATGAACGAAGAGATTTCAAAGAAAAATATAAAGATTGATGTCAGGATGCGGAAGGCAGATGGTGATTGGCGCTGGATGCGTATTAGAGGCAAAATGGTCGAACAAAGCCACGACGGAAAGCCGATGCGCTTCATTGGAACCATCAGTGATATTCACGACTATATGGAAACCCAGGCAGCTCTTGAAAAAGCAAATGAAAAACTTAAACAATTGGCAGCCCGTGACGAATTGACAGGAATCGGCAATCGGCGGTGCTTCGATCGGCATCTGGTCCAGCAATGGAAAAGATGCAGGCGTGATAAAACCCCCCTGAGCCTTATCCTCTGCGATATAGATCATTTCAAGTTATATAACGATACCTATGGACATCTTGAAGGTGATCGAACTTTACAGGCAGTCGCAAAGGTCATCGACGCCACTTTGAAAAGGCCTGCAGACCTGGTTGCACGTTTTGGCGGAGAAGAATTTGCAGTGGTGCTGCCGGCAACAGGTCGTGCCGGAGCCATGGCCTTGGCAAAGGAAATCAAGGATACTGTTGAGCAACTGGCCATAGAGCATAGGGCCTGCCGGGTTGCTCCCATTGTGACCATCAGTCTGGGACTGGCTACCATTGTGCCTGATGCGGGAATACTGCCGCATAACCTGGTGAAAGCGGCGGACAAGGCTTTATACAAGGCAAAATCCGCCGGCCGAAACACAATTTACATTGGGGCTGTTGACGATGCGGAGCGGGCATCTTAAATGTCCAGGCAAATTTGGCGCTGCAGCCCGCCTTGCTTTTTCTGATAGTTCATGCTTGCCATCAGGTTCTTCAATTTGACACAATTTGAGCCCTGGTTTATCGTATTTCAAACGTGGTTAAATGAGCTTCATTCGCAAAAAGTCCATTTGCGAACAATAAAATGGCTCTGCAAAAAACTCTGGATCGAGATGGCTCAGCTTAAAATCCTGATGTGTTCCTTTGCCCCCATATTTGAAAGGAACCCTTGATGGGAGAGCAACCCCGTATTCTTGAATACCTTATCCTCAACAGCGGTATTCTGGGCCGGATTATTCTACGTATGGCGCACCGTTTGCACTGCTGG
Organism: Desulfobacteraceae bacterium; assembly: GCA_027025615.1. Taxonomy (GTDB): domain Bacteria; phylum Desulfobacterota; class Desulfobacteria; order Desulfobacterales; family Desulfosarcinaceae; genus JALVQM01. The sequence goes on from JALVQM010000354.1 coordinate 1,480, forward strand.
CAGGCCCAGTTGTGATCAGGCGGTCCGGGCATACGTTATACCGCCCAGGTGGTTCGGGCCCTGGTATGGTTGGTAACCATTGTGTTTACCTTTTATGTCGGCGGTTCGCTGACCCGTAGCGATCAGCGCACCTTGGCCCGTTTGAGAGGTATGCCGGAGGGGCAGGCTTACCGCCTGACTTTGATCAATGCCATTTTTTGCGGTTTTCCATGTGCTGCAGGATACTTTTTACTGGGCGAAGGTTTTCGTCTTTTAAGCGGCTTGCATTCATATGCAGAATTGCCTTCCTTGCTGGCACTTAATTTCTCTTTGGCCATGGGAACAGCAAGCCTTGTTGTAGATATTTTCAGGGCCTTTGATGCCGCCTTTAATCGAAGATGCTGGGCTCCCCTGGGGGTGTTTCCCTTTATCCTGAACCTGCCTACTTATCTGAAAAAGATAGGTGTTGGTTTGACTCTTAAACCCGTCAGACTTGATAAAAACGATGGCCAACAGGCGGTTCACATGGAATAATAATCAGCATTTTACTTTTCGTCAGCATGTTTGAGGGCTTTGACCAGGCCGGCTTTATGCAGTTCACCGGCAATATGGACCGGGCTTTTTCCGGATATTGGATCCCACCCGGCAGGATCGGCTGTGCAGAAAAACTGGGCTTCAAGGCCAACCCGCGTCTTGGCTGCTTCAACTTCCATTCCTTCCAGTTTCCGGGCAACATTCCAGGTGGCCCCGCAAGGAGCACCACGTAAAACCTCCACCGAAACAATTTTTTTATTGCGTACAGCTACCCTGAATTCCGGTAGCCCGAAAATTTGGGCGTAACGGTCAAGTCCCTTTTGTTGAGCCAGAGCACAACAAGTAGCTGGTGTCAACGCATCGGCCAGGGGCCCCTTTTTCCCGGATGAGATCATCGGTACACCTGCTTGGCGGCACAAATGGGCCAGTTCGTAAGAAAGATCAGGATGTTTGAGGTAATCCAGGACGAGGTCGGCGTTTATCTTTTCAGGCAACAATCCGGAGGCCTCGTCGATTACAAGCGGTAGGTTATCATCAATATCAAATATTTTAAGCTCTATCTGATCGCCGCCGTATTGCCGTATTCCCTTGATTTTTTCAGTGCCGCTGCCATTTTGCTGGAAAACCCAGATAATCTGGGGAGATTTTTCAGGGCTGTAATTGTTCCCGGCATGCATTGTTTTGCCTCCGCTAGAGCGCCTTGATCTGTTATGGTATCAAAAGCTTCTACACTTGTTATCTTCTTTAAAAACCTGCCATGAGCCAGGTGAAAGCCGATGGCATCGATATAACCTGTTCTACTTGTTGCCCGTTTTGATTTGCTGCGTTGAGCTGCAGGTACCCCGGGAACTGACGGGTTTTGGCTGCCGGGGCCTCCATCTCCGGCTCTTTACAGGACCATCTGTATCTTTCACAATCTTATTTTTGCGAAACTGTCAAACCTGCAATTTGCAAAAAAGAAAGGCCGTCGCATTCAGATCTGTTTGCTCCGGCCTTTTAACTGTACTGAATACTTGGCTTTCAGGCTGTCGGGGAAAGGTTGAAAGGATTCCCACAGACACGCCAGTTACCATTTTCCTTTATCAAGTGTAAGGTTACATTTAGCGGATACTCGTTACCGATGAAAAAAATTCGGGCCACGGTAGCAAAAACAGGATTTATGCAGACCCGGCTGGTAGCACTTACATGGATGATAACTTCATTTTCACTTTCTTCAACGGTTTCCAGGTGAATATCATACAGCATCTGGCGAAGGTACCCGATTGATAAACCTCTTTGCCGGGCTTCGTCCATCTTGGCATAAATGTAGTCATCGACTATATCTTGGTCCTCGGTTTCCAACAGCTCGCTGCAAAGCAGCTCTTTCATGGACGGGTCCAGCAGATAATAAGCCTTGACGAAATTTTTGGCTACTTTCACCGGTGTTTCAAGGGTGTCGGCCGCCACCAACACTACCTGTAGACAGACGGCCAAAACTATGACCAAGGCAAACGGAGCAAGACTGGCTTTTTTCTCCATCCGGCAACCTCCTTTTTCCCGAGTGCACCATGGTAAACGTGTGCCTCAAACATATTGAGCGTGAAATGACGAAGGTGGATAAGATAGCCTCATTAACATGCCTTGGACTCTAACACAAGTTCCTTTTACCATTGCGCTGGGGCTTTTTCGCATATACGCAGCAAGGTTTTCCCGGCGGATTGGTATCTAATGGGCTAACATGAAAAGGTATTCGTATTTTCAACTTGACTTCTAAGGCAAACTACTTCACCTATATACAATAGTATCTAGGTTCTTCGCATGAGTCAGCAAATATGATTAAGTAACAGTAGAGAAAACCATAATACTGTCCAGCTGCCTGCTGGATGTGGGCCGGCGCTTTGCAGCCTGGGACTTGGGGTGGAGGGCAGGTTATTATGAATCAGGCAGATATATCTAAAATTCCTGGGAGGTAGCCGTATGGTTGACACCGGGCA
>JALVQM010000355.1 GCA_027025615.1 Desulfobacteraceae bacterium
AGTGCTTTTTGTCAGTCACAACATGGGCGCGATTACACGCCTGTGTCCACGCGCTATCCTGCTTGAAAATGGAAAGATTGTCAACAGCGGTGATTCCATATCTGTGGTTCGCCAGTACTTGTCTTCAGGCAGGGAACAATCTGCTGAACGAATTTGGGGCGACAGGGACGATGCCCCCGGAGGCGAAGTTGCCAGCCTGCAGGCAGTAAGAGTCAAAAACCCGCACGGAATTACCGTTGACAACATCGACATCGGCTCGCCCGTCGGCCTGGAGATGCGTTTCAGGGTAAAAAAGGAAAACTACTTGTTGAACCCTCATTTTCATCTTTTCAACCAGGCCGGTGATCATATTTTTGTGACCATGGACCTGGATCCCCAATGGCGGGGAAAAAGAAGACCTTGCGGGGTTTATACAAGTACGGCATGGATACCGGGACACCTGCTCAATGAAGGCCGGCTTTTTGTCACGGCCGCCATGGGCACCCTGGAACCACGGGTAAACCAGTTTTATGTAAGGGATGCTGTCTCTTTCGAGGTTCTTGATAACCTGCAGGGAGACGGAGCCCGTGGTGATTGGACCGGTAAGATAGACGGCATAATCAGGCCTCTTTTGAAATGGGAAACAGAGTTTTCAGAAAAAACACAAGGATGAGCCGTTTGATGTTAGTTAATCCTGAGCTATCACCGTTGGAAAATGTTTTGCAAAATACCAGGATGGCCATGCCGCCGGGATTAAAATCCAGATTAAGGCCTTATAAAAATCGCCTGTTGCATAAAATGGCGCGTAGCAGCGGGGTGTTGCCCGACTTCATTATCATCGGAGGCCAAAAGTGCGGTACCACGTCGCTTTATCGTTACCTGGCCCAACATCCCAACGTATATTCTGCAAAGCGTAAGGAAATAGGATACTTCAACGCCATGCACGAACATGACCTGGGCTGGTATCGGGCCCATTTCCCGAACCGTCTGGCAAGGTTCGCGATTGAGCGTATCCGTAAACAGAAATTTATCACCGGTGAAGCTGATCCTGCTTATATTCTGGATCCATTTGCCTTAAGGGCCATTAAGAACACCATACCCAAGGTCAAGATTATCATTCTGCTGCGCAACCCGGTAGACAGGGCCTTTTCTCACTATCAGCATTCAGTGCGCAGTGGTGTTGAAAAATTCGAATTTGAAAAAGCAATTGAACTTGAACACCAAAGAATATCAAGCCAATGGGAAAAAATGGTGAATGGAAAACCCTACCATGGATTGACTATTTACCATTACGCTTATTTAAAAACCGGTCATTATGGGGACCAACTTGAAGAAGTTTACAGGATATTCAACCCCAGCCGGGTGCTGGTTCTGCAAAGTGAAATCTTCTTCCGGCAAACCCAGAAAGAATTTGACAAAGTATTAGAATTCCTTGGCTTGCCCGCAGAAAAAGTTGATATTTACAAGAAGCATAACAAGGGGGACTATGGGGCCCTTGATGAAAGCTTGCGAGGCCGGTTGCAAAGGTATTTCCAGCCGCAATTGGCGAAAATGAATAAGTATGTTGATTCAATAAATTGGAATGGTTGATTATTCATGGGGCAAAATAACAACAAGTTAAAGCTCAGCGTCGTGATCCCGTGCTATAACGGGGCGGATACAATTGCAAATTTGCTTGAGTCACTTCAGAACCAGGATTGGGACAAACCCTGGGAAATAGTTGTAGCTGACAACCGTTCGACAGATAACTCCCGCATGGTGATAGAAGGCTTCATGGACAGACTTCCAAACCTGCGTGTCGTAGATGCCTTTGAGCGCCAGGGGCAACCTTATGCTCTTAATAAGGGAGTAAAATCTTCACGTGGAGAAGCGGTGGCTTTTTGCGATGTAGATGATGAGGTCGGCCATGGATGGCTGGCTGCCATGGGAAATGCTTTGGAAAAGTATGACTTTGTGGCTGCCAGGTTCGATTTTGAAAAACTCAATCCTCCCTGGACTCTCAAATACCGCCCGAATTACCAGAAGTACGGTGTCCAGCAATACAATTATCCTCCCTTTTTGCCCCATGCAGGTGGTGGTAGCCTGGGTGTGAAACGATTTTTATTCGATATGGTAGGCGGATTTGATGAAGGTTTCCCGGCCCTGCACGACACTGATTTTTGCTGGAAAGTGCAACTGGCCGGTTACAAACTGCATTTCGTGCCTGAAGCCGTGATGCATATTCGTCTCCGGGACACCCTGGGTGGCCTTTTCAAACAGGCAAGTTATTACGGGGAATACAACGTCAAATTGTATGCCAAGTACCGGGACCTGGGTATGCCGGAACTATCCTGGCGCCCCGGCCTCAGGCAGTGGAAACGGCTCCTGCGCAGGTTGCCTAGATTGAGGCATGCTGCTGAACGTCCCCAGATATTAAGAAGTCTTGGGTGGCGATACGGCAGGGTCAAGGGTTGTCTCAAATACAGAACCAGCGCATTGTAAGTACTTAATTACTGTAGCCTCTATCAAGAGAATACTGATGTCATCAAAAGACAAACTGCGTCGTGCCTGGAAGCGGCTTATATCCCGGAGCCTTGGCACAATAACAGGTGTAGAAACCGACATACCTGCAATCGCCCTGACCTTCGATGACGGACCCGATCCCCGCTTTACAGAAAAACTGGCCGGTTTGCTGGAAAAATACAACGCGCGGGCAACCTTTTTCGTAGTCGGGCAGTCCGCCCGCCGGTATCCTGATATAATCAAGCGCCTTGCTGAAGCCGGCCATGCAATTGCCAACCACTCATGGAGTCACCAGTCATTTTTAACCCTTAACAGCAGGCAGCGCAGAAAGCAGATCAGGATGTGGGAAAAAGCCACAGCTTCTTATGGTTGTCGCCTTTTTCGTCCACCTTTTGGTCACCAGAACTTTTGGTCGCGTCTGGATGCATTTTTTATGGGCTACCGCGTTGTCACCTGGACTATTCTTGCAGAAGACTGGCTTGATATTGACGCCCAACAAATTCTATCAAAGATAACCCCTAAAATAATGCCAGGATCAATAATTCTTTTACATGACACCCTGCATACCTACCTGGACGAAAAATACACCGATCAAACTCCTACCCTGGAGGCAGTAGAAGAGCTACTTGTACGATTTGGCGATCAATACCAGTTCGTTACCTTGCCCAGGTTATTGGACTTTGGCAAAGCCCGGAAAACAGATTGGCGCAGGCGACCGGATTCGGCCTGGATGAGCAAGTTAAAGAGAGCCGACAGTACTTCCCTGCCATAAAGGTAAAAATGCTCACAACTGAAGAAAGCAATTGAAAATATATAATGGATATTTTTCATAAATACTGGCCAAATCCATGGAAGCGTTTTTTCCTTAGGCGCTGGACCCGCTTTTGGCTAAAATACTCAGGCCATGATTTCAAGGGGCGTATTTCCGGGAAAATGGCTGAATTGTTTATTCCGCCCTTCAAGGAAAGAATGTACCTGGCCAAGATGACACCCCGGGGATTTATAGAACCGACTGCAAGAATATACCATCCTGACTTCAAATCGGGTAAGAAATGTTTCATAGGCGATAGGGTTGTGATTTATGACAGGAAGGGCGGTGGAAAGGTTTTGCTCGGCGATCATGTTTCTATTTACCAGGATGTTGTTCTTGAAACCGGCCGGAACGGTTCGATTTATATCAAAGACCAGGCCAGCATCCATCCTTCATGCTACCTAAGTGCGTTTGTATCTTCCATTCATATAGGCAAGGGGGTTATGCTGGCGCCCCAGTGTGCTTTGTATACACATTCCCACGGAACCGATCCTGCCGTGCCCATCCGCAAACAACCCCTGGTCTCTAAAGGCCCGATTGTAATTGAAGATGAAGCCTGGCTGGGCGTCAAAGCCATAGTCCTCAGTGGGGTGACAATCGGACGGGGAGCGGTGGTGGCTGCCGGTGCAGTCGTCACTGAAGATGTGCCTCCAAATGCGATTGTTGTGGGAA
>JALVQM010000356.1 GCA_027025615.1 Desulfobacteraceae bacterium
GGTCAATGGCACATTTGACGAAGCATTTTCAAAGTATGTCACCCGGGATCAGGCTAAAAAATATTTACGAACAAACGCGTAATGCACCCCATCCTTTGGGAGAGGATGAACGGAAAAAACTTCCCAGTCAAAGGATGCATTACGCCTGTTTTTGTTCCATAGGGCTCATGAACGCCGAATTGGTAAAGTTTGAGCGACAATGTGGTCTCAAAATAAGATGCGTTGTATCTGGTCACAGGAGTTGTAACCATGTGTTATCATATACCTGATCACTTACGATGCTTTTTATCGTAAGCGTTCACCAAGGGCAACTTTGTTCCATATTTCAGTGCCTGTAACCGGTTACCAGTGCGTCAGATTTGTGCAGGCAGGCCGTCCGGCTATACGCGGTCGGTATGCCGGGTGGCCTGACCGTGCAGGTAAGCGTAGACTCCGAATATGGCGTGCTGGTGAACGGTTACTTTTTATCCCAGAACGGCTTTCATTTTGATAATGTTACAGACATTATTGACGGTACGAAGGTATTTTTGAGTTTTCCCCAAAATCGTGATGCACCCCTGTCAAAACAGATATCAGATGATCCTGGAAAGGAAGCTGTTGATCAACGCTTTGAGTGCCCTATTGGCCGCCTAGTTTTCTTGTTTTCTTTCATCCTCAAAATCGGAAGGTTACGTTACATCATGACAAACAAATCTCAGCATCCCTTTATTGTATTTGGCGCTCCGCAAATAAAAACGCCAGAAATTGAGGAAGTCATTGAAACGCTCAAGTCTGGTTGGCTGGGTACAGGTCCGAAGGTTGCCAGATTTGAACATAATTTTGCCAGATATAAAAACATTTCTCCTGCAAATGTAGCCGCTGTCAATTCTTGTACAGCGGCCCTTCATATAAGCATGATTGCGGCTGGATTGGAACCTGGAGATGAAGTTATCACCACTCCAATGACTTTTTGTGCCACTGTAAATTCGATTATTCATGCTGGTCTTACCCCGGTGCTGGCAGATGTACACCCCTCTACTTTTAACATCAACCCCGAAGCAATTGAAGCCGCCATAACTTCTCGTACCCGTGCGATTCTGGTCGTTCATTTTGCCGGACGTCCCTGCGAAATGGATAAAATAATGACCATTGCCAAGCAATATAATTTATGCGTAATTGAAGATTGCGCACATGCTATTGAAACTGAATACCATGGAGAAAAAACAGGCACCATTGGTAACTTTGGCTGTTTCAGTTTTTATGTGACTAAAAATGTGATCACCGGTGAAGGCGGGATGGTTCTGGCTCAACAGGAACAAGATATTAATCGAGTAAAAAGATTAGCTTTACATGGAATGAGTAAGGATGCCTGGCATCGTTTCGGTGATTCCGGGTTCAAGCACTATCAGGTAATGGAATGCGGTTTTAAATATAACATGATGGATATTCAAGCAGCCATAGGCATTCATCAACTGGCGAGGGTAGATGAAAATTGGCAACGAAGGAAAGTTATATGGAATCGTTACCAAGAGGCCTTTGCCGAGTTTCCAGTTGTATGTCCTATTGACCCCGCCCCTAACACCAGACATGGATACCATTTATACACCCTGTTAATAGACAAACAACAAACGGGAATTACTCGAGATGAATTTCTTGATGCAATGACGAAAGAAAATGTTGGAGTGGGTGTTCATTACTTGAGTATACCTGAACATCCATTTTATCAACAAAAGTTTGGTTGGAAACCTGAAGATTACCCACAAGCTATGAAAATTGGAAGACAGACAATAAGTTTACCTTTGTCTGCTAAATTGACTGATGATGAAATAAAAAACATTGTGTTAGCCATAAGATCAATATTAGATCACCGTTAGATTAACATCATGCTTCAATGTAGCCTAAATTTTCATCCTAATCTTTCTTCCCCCCCGGGAAGCTGTGGGCTTGATTTCTGGCAAAGTACGCCTGCTCTCGAATGGATGAAGAAATATTTACATGCCGAGCCTGTGCAAATACAGGTTTCAGAGGGAGGAAAACATGCATCATTACTTTGTATGCTACGACGGTTGCCCTGTGGTCTATTTCTGGCATCAGCGTATCCTTATGGATTTATTGCAGGTGATACAGATTTATTCTGGAAAGCAAAAAAACAAATCGTTCAAACCCTCTTCAAACGCCGAATTGTTCGTCTTGAAATTGCTTTTTCTGGTGAATTCATAAAACAACTTAACAACATTCCACATCATTCAGGAATCCTGTTCCCACCAAAGTTAGAAGCACTCCGTCACGTTCTTGACCTGGCACCAGCCGCAACAAACCCAGATTGGCTGGAAAAAAATTTTGGGAGTAAAATTCGCTGGGCAATGCGTAAGGCAGAACGTTCAGGCGCAACAGTCAGACCAGCACATTCAAATGAGAGCGGGACAATCCAACAAATTTACAGGCAAACCATGCGCGCAAAAGGAGCCCCTGTAAATTATGGAGAAGAACGTTTCAAAGGGATTATCAACGATCTATCACCACTCGGTTTGGGAGAAATCTATATCGGACATATCAATGGTGAACCAGCAGGTTTTGCAGCCATAGTCAAAGGCCATCAATCCTGGCATCTTGTTCAGGTCGCCGTACCTCCTGAAAATCAATCATACAGACTCAGCGAACTTCTCATAGGAACCGCTATACGTGAAGCCGCCTCAAAAAAAATCACATATTTTGATTTTATGGCCAGTCAGAAATCAGACAAAGGGTTGATCGCATTTAAAGCTAAATGGAAAGGAATCCCTGAACCCATTAACCATGCTGTTATTCCAACCTTTCCTCTTCTTCATCATGCAGTGACAATAGGACGTTATCTCAACAGAATAAAAGGAAGAATGAATGGCAACTAAGCAGATTCATAGTTTCCTGCTGCTTGTCAGCTCTAATTTTATTGCAAAAGCTGCATGGGCAGTTTCTCAATTCATTCTGGTCCGTTGTGTCGGAACAAATAATTTTGGGATATTAGTTACACTTTGGTCAATTTCAACAATTACAGCGAGTTCGTCAGATTTAGGTACGAGCCAGGTTTTGTTAAGAGAAGGTGCTCGCCAACCGAAAATTTCTCATCAAACCGCATTGCAGGTACAAAACATACAAATCTTCCTGACGATTTTTCTTTTTTTTCTGCTTGTTATTTCTATAATACTTTGTATGCCCAATATTGACCTGAATCCTTATGACAAACTTATCATTATCGTGACTGCAATTGCAGCACCGCTTATTGACAGGTTCCAATATATTTATACGGTATTTTGCCAGGTTAGCGGCAACCTCCAAATATATGCCAAAAATAGAGCAGCATACTTTCTTTCCCTGCTCGTAATATTTGCCACTATGTCAATATCAGGAATTGCCAACAATTTAACCACGATAAGCACTGTATATACATCAGCTACCTTGTCAGCAATTTTTATTATGGCTAAGAAAACCTGGGCAATTTTGCCTCGTCAACACGAAAAACAAGTTTTCTTATCAACATGGAATCTAATCAAAGAAGGTTTTCCATATTTAAGTCTTTCTTTACTCGCTATCGCATACGGTCGCATTGAAGTTACAGCACTTGGTTTAGCAGGATACCATCAGCTTGCCGGGATTTACCACCTTACCTATCAAATCATACTCCTATTTTTTTCAATTAGCGGGATGTTATTTACTGTAACATACCCACGATTATATAGACATTGTGGTAAGGTATCTTTTCTCAACGAAGATTTCAGAGACACTGTTAGATGGTTAGCATTAATTACATGTATATGTTTTCCATTAATGTTCATTTATTCTGATCAAATATTAATTATCTTGGGTGGCAAAGAAATAACAGGATATCATGATATTTTTCGTATTCTATCCTGTTTTATTCTTTTGCTTCCCGGCGCTGCAATATTAAATTTTTTACTCCCTCTTGATCTGCAACCAGCCCGTGTGAAAGCAGATATTATTGGTA
>JALVQM010000357.1 GCA_027025615.1 Desulfobacteraceae bacterium
GGCGGGTGTCACGGGGGTGCAGACCTATACTGGGTTCGTCCAGGACGTAAAGCACGCCGGTGAGTTTTGAGCCAATCTGGGTAGCCAGGCGGATACGCTGACTTTCGCCGCCAGACAGGGTGTGGGCGGCTCGGTCCAGGGTAAGGTAGGCCAGACCGACATCCATCAAAAAGTCCAGGCGCGATTTTATTTCGCTGATAATTTTAGCCGCGATCTGGCCCCTGGCCCCTTCGAGTTGAAAGTCGGAAAAAAGAGACACTGCCTGCTCGATATTCATGGAAGCTATCTGGTCGATGGACAGGCCGTTTATCCTGACTGACCTGCTTTCAATACGCAAACGGCTGCCCTTGCATTCAGGGCAAGGCAGGGAGCGCATGAAACGTCCTATTTCTTCCCGGACCTGGGCCGAGTCGGTTTCCCGGTAGCGGCGTTGCAGGTTGGGAATAATACCTTCGAATGGATGGGGGCTGAAGATGCGTTTGCCATCCTGGTCGCGATAAAAGCGGATGACTTGCTTTCCAGAGCCGTAAAGGAGCACTTGTTTGAATTCTTCCGGCAGATCGGAATAGGGAGTATATATGTCTACCTTGTAATGACTGGTCAGGGCATCGATGAATTCGGCAAAAGCCACTGATTGACGCTTGTTCCAAGGAGCAATGGCTCCTTGCCGAAGCGACAGGCCGGGGTTGGGCACAATGAGCCCGGGGTCGAACACCTGGGCGGTTCCTAAACCATCACAGGCCGGGCAGGCACCATGGGGGGAATTGAAAGAAAAGCTGGCCGGTGTAAGTTCCGGTTGCTCAATGCCGCATTGGAGGCAGACTGCCTTTTCACTGAAACGCAGGCTTTCCAGGCAGTTCATTTTGCGATCCACGAACTCAACCGTAACTACACCGCCGGCCAGGGCCAGGGCCAGTTCGAGTGAATCAGCCAGGCGGTTACGAATACCCGGTTTTATTACAAGGCGGTCAATAACAACTTCCAGTGTATTTTTGATTCCAACCTTTTCGGCTGCAATGGTTTCCAGTTCCAGGATTTTCCCATCCACCCGGACCCTGGCAAATCCCTGACGCCGCAAGCGTTTGAAAATTCCTCCTGTTTTGCTTTCGGGATTTGCGGCCAACGGTGCCAGGATAATGATGCGGGCTCCGTGGTGCTGGGCGGTAATGATTTGTGAGATCATCTGGTCAACGCCCATGGAACTTATCGGTTGTTTACAGCGGTGACAGTAATAGGCGCCTGTGCGGGCGAAAAGCAGGCGCAAAAAATCGTAAATTTCGGTCACTGTGCCGACGGTTGAACGCGGGTTGTGGGCGGCGGTTTTCTGTTCTATGGCGATGGCCGGGGACAGCCCTTCAATCAGGTCGACATCCGGTTTTTCCATTTTTTCCAAAAACTGGCGGGCATAGACTGATAACGATTCCACGTAGCGTCGCTGGCCTTCGGCATATAAAGTATCAAAAGCCAGGGAAGATTTGCCTGATCCGGAAAGGCCGGTAATGACAACCAGCCGGTGGCGGGGTATCTCCAGGTCGATTCCCCTCAGGTTGTGCTGGCGGGCACCTCGAATAATGATTTTCTCTGGACTCATGGGCAACGGCCGTCTCCCTTCCAGGTGCCTGGATAATTGAATTATAATAAGCAGACAAAGGGCAGGGCAATATTATCCGCGCCTCTGTATTTTGTAAACTGAAAGATCATAAAGTCTGAACTTTATTATGCTTCGATTCATGGATAGCATCTGCTGGGAGCTGAGGACCGGATTAATTTTTATTTTTTTATTGGAAAAGTGAAAAACGTAGAAATTTAAAAAAAAAACGAGAAAATCAAAGAATGATATTTTGTCGACATATTGTTGATAACTTCGGATCTTCTTAAAATTTTTGCAAAAAACCGATGTTTCCAAAATGCCTGTATTTAGAAACAGTTGAAGGGTTGGCGATTAAAAAAGCTGACTAAACAAATAGTTATAAAGTATTGAGAGTCGGCTTGTGTCATGACCGGGTATTGAAATTCCTTCGGATTGACATTCTGGAAGTGATTCCTTAAATATTGTCCAGTCTTTTTGCACCACTTTGTGTTTTTTCCAATTTCGTTAATTTTCGGCAATAATCTATCCAAATATAACATTTTACGCCCTGATCTGAGTGTTTAGGCACTGTAACTGGATTTTATTCATACATGCAATAATGGGTCTGGATTCAACGACTATGGAGCAAGTTTGGTTAAAGGTAAAACAAGCGGTTAAAGACAGTATACCGGAAGCAGCTTATAGATTGTGGATCGAGCCACTGGAATATATGGAAGGCAGTAACAAGGCGCTTGTAGTGGCTTGTCCAAATTTTTACTCCAAAAAAAGGATAAACAACCAGTATCTGCCGGTGATCAAGTCCGAAATCAAACGCTTGGCAGGCCGTAACCTGAACGTGGAATTGATAATCAAGCCCAATGGCAAAGGCAACGGCGATGGCAATGGTCGCAGACCCAGCCAGATGGTGTTGCCATGTGTTGCCGTTCAACCCCATTATGGAAGATTTTTGCGCAAGGATTTCACTTTTGATCAATTCGTTGTGGGCGCCAACAACGATTTTGCATATTCGGCGGCTTTGTCATTGGCGGCCCATAAAAAAAGGCCGATGCATTCACTTTTCCTGTTATCCAAAACCGGAATGGGCAAGAGCCACCTGTCTCAGGCAATTGGGCATCATATCCTGACTCAGTATCCCGGCGACAGGGTTTACTATTTGACTGCAGAAGATTTTACCCAGGAGATGGTGTCATCTTATAAAAGCAACTCCATAAACAGCTTCAAGGAGAAGTACCATAAAAACTGTGATGTTCTTCTGCTGGAAGATGTACACTATCTCAGCGGTAAGGAAAGAACTCAGATAGAGCTGGCCCATACCCTTGACAGGCTCTTGAATGACAACAAGAAAATTATTTTTTCCAGTTGCTGCAAGCCGGGAGAAATCCCACGGCTTACGGAAAACCTGCGCTCAAGGCTTGGCTCTGGCCTGATTTCGAACATCGATCCCCCCGATTTTCGAACCAGGGTTAAAATTCTGAAAAAATTTGCCGCCACCAATCAATGGAATATTCCGGAAAAAATAATCGAATACGTGGCCGGTGAATTGACGGAAGATGTTCGCCAACTGAAAAGCGGGCTGGTAGGCATATATACCAAAAGTTCTTTACTGGGATGCCGGATAGATTTCAGCCTTGCTGACAGTGTGATCAAAAACATGGTAAGGCCGCGTAAAGCCATAACCATAGAGAACATCAAGAAGCTGGTTTGCAAACATTACAATATCAGTGTCAAAGACCTGGTGTCCCGCTCCCGTAAACAGACCGTTGTCAGACCCCGCCAGGTGGCGATTTATTTGGCCCGCCGTTACACTGATCAGCCTTTGCAGGCAATTGGCCGCAGTTTTAATCGTTATCATGCAACCGCCCTGCATGCTATCGGTATTGTAGAAAAAAGTATGAAGCAGGGCGGACAGCTCAAGCGACATGTGGAACACTTGATGAGCAAGCTTGATTCAGGACAGTGGTGAAATCACCGGGCCGTGATTAAGGGTAGTAAAGCAAAAAAGCGCCGCCGGAATTAAGACCGGAAGCGCTTTTTTAATTTGGTTTTAAGCCTGAACCAGAGTGTAAAGTATACTGGTGTCAAGCTTCCTTTTGGCGGAATCCCTGGCAGAAGGGGAAAATCAGTTATTGGATTTTAATTATCATGTTCTCCGCTGCTACCATGTCTTCCAGGATTTCAAGACGGGTGTTCTGGTCCTGTTCTATGGCACAACGCAAGCGCAGTGCACAGTGGCGGGTACAGATAGTATCAGCCAGGTTAAATTGACCAAAACAGTCCAGGTAATCGTTAATCTCAAAACAAGCTTTCAGTTCATCACTCATAAGCTTTCCTCAGTTAGGGAACCTGTCTGGTCTGACTTCAGTATAGATACCAATTGCTCGTGAATCAAGCCATTGGTTGCCAAAATCTGTTTTTTTTCAGGATTGTAAGGATTTCCCGAAAAATCGGTTACCGTTCCGCCGGCCTCTTCCACCACCAGCCATCCAGCAGCGGTGTCCCATGGCTTAAGGTTTTGTTCCCAGAAACCATCAAAACGGCCACAGGCAACGAAGCAAAGGTCCAGTGCCGCTGAGCCTAGGCGACGGATGCCCTGGGCGTTTGCGATACAGTTCGCAAAGCGGGTCATCAGCTCATCCAATATGGTGGCAAGATCATAAGGAAACCCGGTGACAAGTAAACTGTCTTCCATCTTTCTGCAACCGGAGACCTTTATACTCCGGCCATTTAATTTTGCACCTTCTCCCCTGACAGCTGTAAACAGTTCACCTGATACAGGATTCAGCACCACGCCAACTTGTACCTGACCTTCTTCAACATAGGCTATGGAGACGGCGAAAATACCCAGGCCGTGGGCAAAGTTGGTCGTTCCGTCCAGGGGATCGATGATCCAGAGTCTGTCCTTGTTTGTGTCTTTCCCGCCGCCAAGGCTTCCACTTTCTTCGGCCAGGATACCATGGTTCGGAAAACGTTCCCTGATGGTGGTGATTATTGATTTTTCGGCTTCCAGGTCGGCTATGGTAAGAAGGTCGATGGCGCCTTTTTTTTCAATTTTATCCAGGTGACCAAAGTGAGTTGTCAATAACTCGCCGGCTCCATAAGCTGCGCCAATAGCGGTGTTCTTGATGGCTTCGCAATCCATAAGGGACAAATCTAACTTTTGTCCGGCTACCTGTCAAGAGTCTTGAGCTTGGCGATGGTTGCAGACATGGCATCTATAAGTGGCCCCAGGGTTTCAGCTCGCCTAGCGCAAACTGCAATGGCCTGCAGACGTTGGCAAAGCTCCCGGGTTTTTTCCCGGTTTACCAGGTCAGCCTTGTTGAGAACACGTAACTGGACGATGTTATCCAGCCCCAGCTCGCTGAGGATACGATCCACAGAACTGACCTGGTTGGCGTAGTCCGGGTTGGATATATCAATGACGTGCAGAAGCAGATCAGCACTTTCCAGCTCTTCCAGGGTAGCCCGAAAGGCCACCACCAAGTCTTTGGGCAGGTTATGGATGAACCCGACCGTGTCGGTGATGATGACTTCCAGGTCACGGGGAAAACGTAATCTTTTGCTGGTGGGATCAAGGGTGGCGAAAAGACGGTTTTCAGCCTGTACCCGGCTGTGGGTCAAGGTGTTAAGCAGGGTGGATTTGCCGGCATTGGTATAACCAATGATCGAGATGACTGGAATGCGGCGTTTATTCCTTTTTTGCCTTTGTCTCAGGCGGTGCTGTTGTACCAGGCGCAATTCCTTTTCAAGGCGATGAATTCGTTCCCGGGCCCGGCGGCGGTCAATTTCCAGCTTGGTTTCTCCCGGTCCGCGTCCACCAATACCACCGGCCAGGCGCGAAAGTGAAGTTCCCTGGTTTACAAGTCTTGGCAGAAGGTAGCGTAACTGGGCAAGCTCGACCTGGAGCTTGCCTTCCCGGCTACGGGCTCTTTGGGCGAATATATCCAGGATGAGCTGCGTACGGTCAATGACTTTCAGCTCTACCTGGTCGGCAATGGCCTTGGCCTGGGAAGGATTGAGGTCACGGTCAAAGACTATCATCGAGGCTGCCAGCTGCATGGCCTCTATGGCCAGCTGCTGTAAACGCCCCCGGCCGAGCAGAAAGCGGGGATCCACCCTGGTACGTTGTTGCAAAACTGTACCAATTACTTCCAGCCCGGCGGAATCCGCCAACTGGACAAGTTCTTTCATCGAAGTTTCGGCCTTTTTCCGCCCGGCAGTTGAAATACCGACCAGGAGAGCTTTTTCACGATCAGCAAAAACTGTCCTGGCACCCCTGGCGGCGTCCATTTCTTCTTCCAGGCTGCGGATCAAAGCCAGGCAGTCCATTTCCAGGTTGTGGGCTGATACAGGCGGCAGCGTCAGGTGGGGGGTGGAAGTGGAGCCGGGCATGATGTGAGCCAGGTGGACCATGGCCGGCAGCCCCCTGGAGTCCATGGTAATGGCTGCCATCAGGTCGAGGCGCAGAAGGGCCAGGTCGGTCAAATCGTCGTTGCTCAGGGGTTCCTGTTTCAGGTGGGTATGGATGCAACGCAGGCCCCGCAACCTGGCAGGTGCACTGCGGTACTGCCGGATTTCAGGGATGAATATGCTTTGCTGGTCGCCCACGATGACATAGGCTATTTTCCCGGCACGGTTGACCAGCAGACCAATTTGGCGTCTTATCTCGGCAGATAGCCGGCAAATGTCTTTTTGCAGGGAAGGGCTTATCAAAGCCTCGGGCGGTATTTTACGGCGATAGAAATTTTCCAGCCGCCGGAGTTGGTTTTTTTTGAGCCCTTTGATGTTACCCCAGATCCGCTTCATGATGGTTGGTGATTATCGAAACGGGTAAATGCATTTTGGAAAGTGAGTTTTATTGTGCCGGTAGGGCCATTACGCTGTTTGGCGATGATAATTTCTGCTGTTTCCGTATGACCCGCAGCAGGACCTGCATCGTTGTCGTCCCGGCTGTAGACTGATTCACGATAAATGAAAGCCACAACGTCGGCATCCTGTTCCAGGGCTCCTGATTCGCGCAGGTCGGACAACATGGGGCGTTTGTCACTGCGCTCTTCCAGTTTGCGGTTAAGCTGGGACAGGGCCAGCACCGGGACGTTGAGTTCCTTGGCAAGGAGTTTGAGAGAGCGGGAGATTTCAGAAATTTCAAGATCCCGACGCTCCACGTTAGTCCTTCCTTTCATCAGTTGCAAATAATCGACAATCACCAGTCCAAGGTCTTTGTTCATTTTCAGGCGGCGGGCCTTGGTGCGGATGGAAGTAACAGTTATATCCGGGGAGTCGTCTATGAAGATGGGGGCCTCGGTCAAATCCCCTGCAGCTTCAAGGATGTTATTCCAGTCGCTTGGTGTCAGGTAGCCGCTGCGCAGGCGGGAGGAATCAACCTTTGCTTCAGCACAAAGCATCCGGGCCGATAATTGTTCTTTTGACATTTCAAGGGAAAAAATAGCCACCGGAACTTTGGCGTCGACCGCGGCGTTGCGGGCGATATTCAGGGCCAGGGCGGTTTTCCCCATGGAAGGTCTGGCCGCCAGGATTATCAAGTCCGAATTTTGCAGCCCTGAAGTCAACCTGTTCAAATCGATGAAACCGGTATCGACACCGGTTACCAGGGCTTTGTTTCCCTGGCGTTGCTCGAAGGCCTCTATATTGGTTTCGATTATCTGGCTTAGAGGATAGAAAGATTGCTTGTTTTTTTGTTCGGAAATATCGAAGATTGCTCCCTCGGCGTAGTCCAGGACTTCGTCAAGGCGGTCATTTTTTTCGTAGCAAAGCTTGATGATCTCATTGGCCCGTGAAATCAGGCGCCGCATGGAGGACTTGTCGCGAATAATGCGCGCGTAATGAACCACGTTGACCGCGGCAGGCACTTCATCAATCAGGCGGGCCAGATAGGCAGCTCCTCCCACCTGCTCGAGAACGTCCATTTCCCGGAGGCGATTGGTCAGGGTTACCAGGTCGACAGGTTCATTTTTGGAAAAAAGGTCGGTTACGGCTTCAAAAATTTTCTTATGGGCCGATTTATAGAAGTCTTCAGGGCTGAGCATTTCCAGGACATCCAGCAAGGTGCTGTTGTCGAGCAGGATTGCAGCCAGGATCGATGATTCTGCCTCTACGCTTTGCGGAGGCACTTTTGTGGAAAGATCCCCGGCTTGGGATGGGAGCCTGGTATAGCTTGAACCCATGGACTTTCAAATCCGGCCCGGCTTTTAAGCCGGGCAGCTTAATTATTATGGTAGCGTTAACAGCCCATACTTTGAATTGATCAATGAACTTGCAAAGAGACCGGAAACATGGCGTCACCGGCAGTACGCCGGAATCGCCACATCCGCAGTGCGTCTCAAAGATATCGGACCTGTTGCAAAACCACAAGCTTATTCAGGAACTATCTCCACTGTGATTTCCGGCTCTACGCCCTGGTAAACCCTTATTGGAATGTTGAAAGTTCCGGTGTGCTTGATGGGTTCTTTCAACAAAACCATCCGCTTTTCAACCTCTATATCCTGCTTGGCCAAGGCATTGACGATATCCCGGACTGTTATCGAGCCGTAGAGTTTGTCTTCTTCGTGTACCCGGGCGGCAATGGTGCAGGTCACACCTTCAAGCCGCTTGGCCATTTCTTCGGCAAAGGCTTTTTCCTTGGCGATTTGTAATTCAAACTTGGCCTTTTCCTGTTCTAACATTTTTCGATAACGGTCAGTAGCCGGGACCGCTTTGCCCTGGGGTAACAGGTAATTACGCGCATAACCATCGGCGACGTTTACTTCACTTCCTATTATTCCCAACGAGCTGATGGTTTCCTTCAGGATAACTTTCATGATCAAACCTCCAATGGCAACAGGTCGACCGCTATTGCCTGTCTTCAGGATTACGGTCGTTCTTTTTCATTAATTTACGGAAATCGACCCACAGGTCAAAAATACCCATGGCAATAACCAGCAACAAGAATAACTGTTGGAGTCCAATTAAACTATAGATAAGGACCCGGATTGTCCGGGGTGCATTTTTGCTTTCCAGGAAAAAAGCCACTATTGCGATACCCTGGAAAAAGTAAATTATCATCAATATCAACAGGCCGTTGATGGATACAAGCCACGGGATGCTGCCGGAAGGCAGCCCAATTAATCCACCACCACAGCCAATCAGCAACCAGATCAGGTTTTCCGGTGCCCTCCATTGCTTCAGGTTGCCGAACTGGGGCTGGGGTAAAGACCGGCTGGCCAGCAGCGGGCGGCTCAGAAGCAAGTTCGACCAGGCTATGAAAATCAACGATATGGTTGCCAACGAAGGAAGCATCCTGACCAGCACGTAGTGCAACTTGTCAAGTGAGTTGCTGATGGTCGTTATAGTGCTTTCAGACACTCCCATTCCTTCGTAAAGCTTTAAGGACAGTTCCAGGTTTTTGGCAACGTAAGCTGATACAAGCTCAATGATATTTTCCGGAACCGTCAGGCTGTATAAAAACAGGGCGGTCAGGGCTGCACCCAGGACTACTGCACAGCTGTAACCTATAGTTTTTTCGACTGTTAAATGGCGCTCAAAAAGCTCGCTGAGACAAAATCCGAGCAGCAAGAGTTCGCCAAAGAACAATATGTCCAAACCCATGCTGCCTGCAATGATGGCCATGATGGCCAAGGCACATCCGGCTATCAACAGGCCTGCTTTCCTGCCGAGCTTGATGCGGTAAAAAAGGATCGGCAAAGGCATTAGCAGGGAGAAGAAAAAGCCGATCAGGGGCATCATTACAGCCAGGGAGAAAAGGACCAGAGATATTCCCACCCCTTTTGCTATGTCCGTTGCGGTTTGCCTTTGGAGCAGCGACTGCATTTCTCCCTTCTCTTTCACCAGGCTCTGGGCCTAATAAAATTTGAAGCCATCAGGCTTCTATATTACCTACAAAGGGCAGCAGGGCAATGGCACGGGCTCTTTTTATAGCCAGAGTCAGGGCACGTTGATGTTTGGCGCAGGTCCCTGTAATCCGACGAGGAATGATTTTGCCGCGTTCGGTAATAAAATATTTTAAGGCTTTGGGCTCCTTGTAATCTATTACAAGGGAGCTGTCGGCACAAAAACGACAAACCTTACGTCGATGATATATTCTGCGTCTTCTGCGGCGGGTAGGCTTCTTGGATTTAGGGGCCATTATTCATCCTCCTTGCTGGTCTCGGTATCGCTGGCAGGGGCCTTTTCAGCCACTTGCACCTCAGCTTCAGGCTCAGGTTCTGATGCTGTCTGTTCATCGGCAGCTTCATTGGCCGGTTGCTCAGGTTGTGCTTTTTCAGTCTGCGCGGTTTTTTCAGACCCTGCAGGCACTTCTTGAGTGGTTTTCCCGCTTTCGGAAGATTGCATTTCAGAAAGCAGGCTTTCGACATCGGCGTCTTTGTCCAGGATAACTGTCAGGTAGCGCATCACCCTGTCATCGATACGAAAGGAACGCTCCAGTTCATCGACCAATGCGCCCATCCCGCAATAGTCATACCTGATGTAGAAGCCGCGCGGTTTCTTTTTTACTTCATAAGCCAGTTTACGATTTCCCCAGACGTCTTCCTTGAGAAGTACACCTTCGAATTTGGACATAATTTCTTTGATTCGTTCGTTGAAAGCAGTGCGGTTTTCTTCGGAAAGATCGGGGTCAAGAATGACAATGGTTTCGTATCTTCGCATAACACCTCCTTATGGCTAATAGAGCCCCGGGATAAGCCCGGAGCAAGGACTGCGCGATAATCTAACCGTGTGAAACGGCGGTTTCGAATTGTAAAATCTCAACTTAGCTATCACTGCCGGCGGTGCCCTGTCAACCACATAAACCTAACCGGCTGTTGAAACCTGTTGCACCGGCCAAGTTTCCCATCAGCATGCCGATTGCCTGCAGCGTCCAGGAGCGGGCAAAAATGCAGGGCCTGTCCGTGGAGCGAGACAGGCCCTTTAATTTCTGGTGGGCCGTGAAGGAATCGAACCTTCAACCTACTGATTAAGAGTCAGTTGCTCTGCCTAGTTGAGCTAACGGCCCTGGCAGTCAAAAGCAAAGCCGGTCACTATCATTTTCCAAATCTAATGTCAAATCCTTTTCACGCATTTATCTTTTTCGTGATTTCCTGCGGTGACGCTTCCACTCAGGATCCTTGCGTCGTTTTGCCGGTCTGGCCCCATGTTTGGGGATATTTTCCAGGGCTTCCGGATTGACTGAAAAACTTCCCGCAGTCTTGGAGACTTTTGGCTCTTTGGGGGTTTCCCTGGTCTTGGTGGGTTTGGGCTTTTCAATCCTGGGGCCTGTGAAACAGCCTTTCGGGACCTGTTCGGCAATGAATAGAAATTTGCCGAAACGTTTGAAGGTTACGCCCAGGTTTGTGGCCTGGCTGGTGTTGACAGTCAGCAATACCGGTTCAGGGTCTTTACGGCGCCCGATTCTTAAAGCCAGGCTATTGTCCATGGTAAGCACCACAGGGGGCTGGGAGGGGTTACCGATTCCTTTTTCAGCCACATGGGGCCAGGCTCGTTTCCTGATGGCCGTATAAAGCAATTTAGGTAAATCGGTTTCAATAACCATGGAGGGTATTTTCCGGTAATCACGAGGTCTTATCAGATTGCCTTCTATTTCCAGGGGCCGGTCCGGAACACTCAGGTGTATTTCCAGCAAGGTCCCCTTGCGGATAGTTTTGCCCTGTGGATCTTCACTTAAAGCCTTGAGAAGCTCCTTAAGTTTGTAATATCCATTCCGGTCGGGAATGATTCCGAATTCGTCCGGCCTGAGAACCATGACATAGTTGAGAAATTTGGCTATTCTTTTTAGTTCCTTGGTAGCTTTGGCCATAATTGCTGCCCGAAGTATGATTTTTCGAGGTCTTCTTGACCGGTCATGACGGCTTTGCTATTTTTCGGCCTGTGTCGCTTAAAGTCAACCGATTTATCCTTAAGCGGCCTTGAAGGTGGGCCTGTTTATTATTTTAGTCTCCGTATCACAGCCGGTTTATGGAAAAAACCAGGAGGGGAAAACTTGTCATGAAAATAGCCAAGTCGGGAACATTGATGAAGAAAGCTGTCAGCCTTATCC
>JALVQM010000358.1 GCA_027025615.1 Desulfobacteraceae bacterium
CTCCAGCTGCCTATGGCGTCAAACAGATGCGACCTCAACTCTTCCACAAGTTCCTCATGCCCGAATCCGGTCCTGAAATCGAAGAATATGCTGGCTTGTAACAAGTCTTCAGCCTCAGCGTTATGGATCCAATTGGAAAAATATTCTTTCCATACAGAAAGCGGCTGGCACCATTTTGGATTACAAGCCATCACCTCGCCTTTACAGTAGTTATAGCCTACCTGGTCCAACCACTCGCAGATAATACCACCTAGCTTTAAAAAATAGGCGCGTACATCCTCAACGGCAATGTCATTGTTGTCTGCAATAATGATGGCATTGTCCTGATCGGTCTTTAAGGTTTGCTCTCCACGGCCTTCACTGCCCAAGATCATGAAAGCAAAACCGACCGGAGGCGGCTCCAGCCTGTCCAGGACCAAGTGTAACAGTTTTCTCAAAATAGTATCGGAAACAGTGGTGATCAAATAATTGATATTCCTTGCGTGGGCCCCATCCCTGATCAATCCACTTATTATGGCCGGAAGCTTCCGGTACTGGCCGGCTAATTCCTGGGGTGATTCTGCCGACGATATCTCTTTCAGCAGGACCACAGGGGACTGTCCCTGGGCCATCAACATTTCCCTGTGTGAAAATACGCCAATCACCTTGCCGGCATTGTCAGCTACGGCTAGGTGTTTTATGTTATGCTTCATCATTGCCATCATGGCTTCGATTACCAGAGCCCTGGAATCTATCACATGCAATGGCCGGGACATAATCTTTGATACCGGACGTTTTATATCATACCCGGTAGCAATAACTTTACGTGTCAAGTCACTTTCGGTAACAATACCTGAATCCTGCACGGCATCGGCTTCGATAATCATGTACGTACTGTTTTCGGCCTGCATCATCCGTGCAGCCTCCTGAATCGTAAGATCGGGGTTTCCTTTTAAAGGTTTGCGATTGGATATTCGAATGACCTGTTGGTTGAAAAAAGGCATTACTTCCCTGCTGGGTTCCACGCTGCGAGCCACTATTTGGGCATAGGATTTATCCAGCATTCTTTTTCCGAAGGTATCGGTGAAATATTCTGTAAAAGCCTGGAACCGGTCGCAAAGATCTAAAAAATGCTTTTTTGAAAGCAAATAGAAGTAGGAATCCTCGGTAACTTGTAAGGTACGCACAGATATACCGTCGTTCAGCAGAATTGAAATCCCTCCATAAAGGTCGCCTTCTCCCAGGACCCCCCGCATTGTTTTCTGTCCTGCCTCCTCATAATAACGTTCTGCTGCCCCTTGCTGGAGGATATAAAGATAGCCGACCCTTGATCGTCCCTGAATAAAAAGCACTGTCCCCTTTGGGTAATGCACCATAGACAAATTACGGGCAATCCTGACTATCTCATGTTCTGGAAGGAAATTGAAAGGAGTGATCTGTTCAAGGAAAAGCTTTGCCTGTCCACTTTCTATCAATGCCGTTAAAAACGGGTCAAAAATATGGTTGCTGAAATTCTACAGGAAATATTCATAAAAATCTTTGTTGCGTGCACATATATCCAGGAAAATATCCTTGGGTATCATGTAAAAAACTGCATCCTGATCGACCTTGACCGTTCGCAGGGAAATACCCGCGTTCATCAGCAATGTAATTCCGCCGAACACCTCCCCCTGCTTGATATACCCACAAAGGGGAGTGCCCT
This sequence comes from Desulfobacteraceae bacterium, assembly GCA_027025615.1. GTDB lineage: Bacteria > Desulfobacterota > Desulfobacteria > Desulfobacterales > Desulfosarcinaceae > JALVQM01. The sequence goes on from JALVQM010000358.1 coordinate 1,682, forward strand.
TGATTTTAGTATTGTAAACCGAAAGCTGACCCTTTTTTACAATATAGATATTGTTGATCCTAGTTTTGCCTTGTTCGGCGAGAACCGTTCCTTTTGAACAATTTTTAAGGATAGACCGCTTTGCGATCATTTTGATTTCATGCGGAGGTAAAAATGAAAAATGCGGCATGGATGCCAGGTAGGCTTCAATTTCCTTACTCATAGCCTCCTCCTGTGGCCAAGAAATAATAGTTCAGGGGATATCAGGCAACATATCGCTCCTGAGCGCTTAGTGTCAATCCCGACTTGACAACCCTGGACATGGGACAAAAGTTTAAATTCCAGCGTCCATAAGCGGCGATTTTAGAAAGGGCTGATTAGCATTGCAAGTGAAAACAGGTTTGTATTAAAGGACAATTTATCGCAGGACAACGCCATAAAGGAGATTAGGTAATGGACATGGAAATCAGTTTTCCAGGTGGAAAAAAAGTGGATGCCATAATTGGTGGTTTTACCATTTCAACTGATCAACCTGAAACAGAAGGCGGCAGCGGGACAGCACCTGAACCATATACACTTTTCCTGGCTTCAATAGGTACCTGTGCAGGAATTTTTGTGATGTCTTTTCTTAAAAGTCGTAATTTTTCAACCCGGGGACTAAAAATGGGACTCGATTTTTCAACCAACGCCAAAACCCATTTGGTTGAAAAAATAACCATGAATATTGAGCTTCCTCCGGGTGTTCCGGAAAAATATAAAAAGGCGGTAGCCCGCGCAGCATCCATGTGTGCCGTCAAACGTTCCATGGAAAACCCGCCGGCTTATGAAATAAACGTTCTTACCGGTGAGAAATAAAAGCACCGGCAGGCCTGTCCAACGGTCTGCCGGTGCGCTGTTTTTATGCTTACGTGGATGTCACAATTTTTTTGGCAAGGTCTTCAAAGGCTTTACTCACTGGAGATTCCGGATACTTTTCCTGGTATACCTGACCTGAATCTCCACAACTGACCATCTGTGGGTCGAAAGGAACCTTGCCCAGGAAATCCACTCCCATGGCATCTGCAGTACGCTTGCCGCCTCCTGATCCAAAAAGCTCAAGCTCTTTGTTACAATGGGGACAAATCAAGCTGCTCATATTTTCTATCAACCCAAAAATCTTCATGTTCAGCTTTCGACAGAAATTGATGGATTTACGCACGTCCGCCAAAGCAACTTCCTGGGGAGTTGTCACTACTATGGCCTGAGCATCCTTGATTGTTTGGGCTACGGTCAGGGGTTCATCCCCGGTTCCCGGAGGAGCATCAATGATCAGAAAATCAAGATCACCCCAGGCTACTTGACCTATGAATTGCTGGATGGCTGAATATTTTATGGGTCCACGCCAAATAATTGCATCATCCTTGTTTGGAGTAAGTGATTCAACCGAGACAACTCCAAGATATTCCGAATAGTACTGGGGTTGTAACTTGCGATCTTCGGTTAAATCCAGTACGCCACCCAGGCCTAACATCCGCGGAACGTCAGGTCCGTGTAAATCAACATCTATCAAGCCTACCCGATTTTTCATCCTGGCAAGAGCTACAGCCAAGTTTACCGAGGTACTGGTCTTGCCAACCCCTCCCTTACCGCTCATGACTAAAAACTTGTGTTTAATCTTTGACAGCGACTGTTCGACCGCTTCTCTTTGGGCAGCATGGGGATCATTTTGTTTTTTTGCTGTTTGAATATTTTCGTGAATTTTTGCCATTTTCCTGTCTCCCGCTATATCCAATAGATCCCAAGAAAATCAATTGAATGTATTTATATTTTAACAAATTGCCCGCTTTATCCAGCGCGCTCCCTGCCTAGTATTTTAATAACGATTGGAAATACTAACCGTCTTGAGTCGGTGATGAATTTTTTTCAGCCAAACTTTCGTTTATCCATCGAGCAAAATCCAGAAACGTTGGTGGTCTCTTATTTCCACTTTTTTTGAAAGAGTGATTCCCGTTACTCCATCTACTCCTAATAAGATTTAGAATACAGCCCCTTGAGGATTTGTTCCATGATGCATCTGGAGGTTGAATATGACTTGTACAGCCACCGGGAATAATTAATCTGTAATTTCATTTTTCAGATAACATATTCGTATTTTGGGACAGATGACAATGAAAACTATTCCAAATCAGCAATCCCTTACCAAAATGAAATCGACCAACGACTTTGTGGAGATAATCTGCAGTAATTTTATTATTCCTCCAACTTTGTCCACTGTAACTGAAGACCAGTCGACCAGCTCGAAGAAACTCATTGC
>JALVQM010000359.1 GCA_027025615.1 Desulfobacteraceae bacterium
TTTTTTTCATGACCTGCCTCCTTGGTTATGGCACTGTATTGATGTTGATATTTTTATGCCTCAATATAACCCACGTTGCAAGGATGGCAGGTCTTTTTTGCTTAACTGTCAACCATAGTATCTAAATCATGCAGTTATCCGGCATTCAAACGTCGATACATGCACATCTACTGCGTCGGATTCACGAATTTCCTGTTCGATGTACATCCACAGTACACCTGTGCCGAAATTCGTGTTCCTCCTTGTATCTGCACCTGTCCCAACGTTCTCGGTGCACGAACAACTGCAGGATTTAGGATAAAATTTTCTCGGAGTCTGCGCTTACCCATTTTTTTTTGACAGGAACTCATGAGTAAGGCACGAAGCTCCTGATGACGCAAACGGAAAAACGGTTGCTCTCTTGAATTGTTTTCCTTAAGGAGAAAAAAATGACCGGTCCTACATCAAGACATGCGGGATTTACCCTGGTAGAGCTGTTAGCGGGAACAACTATTTTTGCCATTATCATGCTCCTGCTGCTCTCTGTTCTCAACTCCTTTGAGGCCACCGAAGATATCAAGGTGACCAGGCAGCGGATGGAAAAAATTGCCGCCAAGGCAAAAGAATATTATTTGTCTCGAGAAAATCTGCCCCTGCCATGGGACCAGGCAAACGGAGCATATACCAACGCCGCAGTCGTCGGCGAAGTTCCGATTGCCGCCCTTCACCTGCAGACAAAATATCGGCTTGATGGCTGGGGCAATCCCTTTCAATACTTCAACGTCCGTAATGACGGCACCAACGGCAGACCCGGCCGAATTCTCATTGATCCTCTTTCGGCAGCTCCTCCGGGAGGGCCACCGCTGCCGGTGGCCATGGTTGATATTCCCCAGGCTGATTTGACCGTCACTCCACCAACCGGGAAAACACTGATCACAGGTCTTCTCGTCAACAATGCGCCTGTTGCCGGGGTGCTGATCAGCAGCGGTCCAAACGGTGTTTTTGAATACACACAAACTCCTGGATCCGCCGGACCGCCAGTTACCCCGGAATCATTTACCATCAACCCCGGCAGTGACGACCTGATCCTGTCCATTGATTTAAATACCCAGGCCACGCAGATTGCGCAGAGCGAGCTGAAAAAAATAGGGGAAAAAGTCCGCGCCTTTAATGACCGCTATCTCGGCAAAGATGATGATAATGACGGCGCTTATGATGAAGATGGTTGTAACCCTGAACGATATCCTGGAGGGACATGGACTCCGGTTATACATGGTACTGATACCGATGCGCTTGGCAACGGTGGCGACCCTTGTTCAAATTGCCCTCCGGGACGAGGCGTCAGTGATTATTTACCGATCCACATTAACATGGCCGGCAATCCCAGTGATTATAGTTGTGGATTGCCGACATTGGATGACATGAAGGCAAATTATTGGAATGTTAATGTCAACTATGGCTATTATTATCCTCAGATTGATTGCTACGGCTTTTACTTCGATATTTCCACAACACCCCACACACGCCATCCTGCAAATGGCGGCCAATTCTGTACAACCACTCCTGCCGACTATTATCGCGTACCCATGAATCTCGGCGCTCCTGCTGTCCAAGACTGTCACTGGGGACTGGTCGGTGACCCAACATATGTCTTTGCCACAGGACAGACCAACACGGAACTCACCAATGACCAGGCCAGAGCCGCTCTGTTCTGTGCCTATGGGTTGTCTCCTGCCGACATTGTTGATCCCTGGCTTAATGGCTATACATGGGGATGTGGACAGGGAGCCGGGCAGGGTGGTAGTAGCTGTACAAACCAATATCCCGATTCCGACCCTCATTTCCACAAATTTTTCTCGGCCGGGCCGGATAAAACGGTCAACACTGCTGACGACATCATTGCTCCGCTTTAATAAGAACATCATTAATTGAAACAGAAAATTGATCCGTTGTTGGTCAACAACACCTATGATTCTCACTGTCAAAAACATCAGCAAAAAATATCAAACACGAACCGAGGAAGTGCAGGCGTTGAAGCCGCTGGATCTCGGCATTGAAAGGGGAGAGATTTTCGGTCTGCTTGGCCCCAACGGAGCAGGAAAAACCACCGCTGTAAAAATAATCATGGGTTTTCTTCATCCCAGTTCCGGCTCCATCACCTTCGATGACAAGCTCATGCCAACGACCAAGCCCAGAACCGGTATCGGCTATCTGCCGGAAAGCTTTCGGCCCAACCCCCACCTCAGCGTCAGTGATTATGTCGGGCTGCAGTGCCGCCTGGCGGGGATGGCCCACGCAGATATTCCCGCCGAGATAACCCGTCTTCTCCAGCTTACCGGCATGAATGAAGCATCGGACCGCAGAATTTCCGACCTCTCCAAGGGAATGGGCCAACGGGTAGGCCTGGCCCAGGCCTTTGCCGCCTCCCCTTGCCTGCTCATTCTGGATGAACCGACATCAGGACTTGATCCTTTGGGGAGACGAGAAGTTATTGATCTGCTCCTTGAAATAAAGGCTCAGGGAAAAACCATTTTTTTCTCTTCCCATATTCTCTCTGAAGTTGAACGACTTTGTGACCGGATTGGCATACTGGTTGACGGCAGCATGCGTTTTGTTGGAACCACAGAGGCCTTTCTTGAAAAACGGCAGGCATCGAATCTGGAGCAGGCTTTTATTCAGGAGGCGCAATGCAGGCAATCATAAGTATTTGTAATAGCGTTTTCAAAGAGAGTCTCCATGGTCAGCTATTTTATGGCCTCCTAGTCTTTCTTTGTGTCTACTTAGGATTTTGTGTCTATATCAGCTCGTTGTCTCTTGGTCAGGTTGAAAGGGTAATCGCCAATTCCGGCATGCTCGGAATCAGCCTGCTCGGTCTGGGCTGCACAATTCTGTTCGGACTCTATTCTCTCTATCAGGAACGAGACCGCAACGAACTATATATCCTTACCAGCAGAATTCCACGATCCCACTATCTCCTTGGTCGTTTTTTGGGAACCGCTGTAATTACGGCTTTTTTTATTTTGATCATGACGATCGGCATCTTTCTTCTAACCTGGATAATCGGCAAGGCGCCTTTTTTCGGTGTATTTTTCCAGGCGTACATGACCATGATTGAATTTTCCATGCTACTGGCCATCGGCATTTTCTTTTATACCCTTGGTATTGGATTTACTCTCAATGCCTTCCTGACCCTTGCCGTCTATATTCTCGGGCATTCTTTTAACGAGGCAATTGAAAGTTTTCTTGCCATGGGTTCTTTAGGAAGTCCGATCTATTTACATACTATAAAAATATTATCATACCTGTTGCCCAACTTTGATCTTTTTGATTTTCGTCTCCTCCTGATCCATGGCCAGCCTGTTGCCATGGGTAACCTCGCCCTTTCCACAGCTTATGGAATCATGTACCTTGCCATGATGATGATGCTGGCCATTGATCGTATGAATAAAAGTGATCTGTAAGAATGCCATGTATACGTCTGGTGATTTAAGGCCGCAACGAACCGCCTTTATTCATCTTCCATTTCCTATCATTGCCGCCCTCTGCTGCTGGCTGGTTGCCATCGGTATCAACTACGGCACAAGATATCTATATCCTCCGGCAATAGAGGAAGAGCTGCAATTTATTCCCCAACAAAAAGTGATAGAAAGTCTGAGCCTCGATCATAAAGGGTTTGCCGCAGACCTGCTCTTTATTCAGACGCTTATGCATACCGGAAGTTTAACCTGGAAACCGGATCGTTTTCGTTTTAATGACGAATGGGCCTACCGGATGATAGATCTGGTCACCGAACTTGATCCTAAATATTACAGCGCCTACCTTTTCTCGGGCATGGGGCTAATCCACACGCATGATGATATTTACCGGGCAAATACAATCATCAAGAAAGGAATGAAGATTTTTCCGGACAGTTGGGAACTTCCTTTCTGGATCGGATTTAATGCCTATCTCTACCTGGAAAATGATGCCATGG
>JALVQM010000360.1 GCA_027025615.1 Desulfobacteraceae bacterium
CCATAATAAAGCGTGGCTCCAATCAATCCGCAGATTGCCGCCGAAGCACCAATGGTCAGGGGGACGCCCGAAAGGTAAGAAGCAATGAATCCGCAGATACCTGAAACCAGGTAAATGAGCACCATTCTTATTGGGCCGTAGATTCGGATTGCCAGGTTACCGATCTGGTAAAAGGCGAGCATGTTGAAACCGACATGGAGAATACCTCCATGCAAAAATCCGGCTGTAAGAAAGGTCCACCAACGCCCGTAACTGTCAACGGGAATAGCCCCTGTGGCTCCCAGCAGGATAAGGCTCGTGTTACTTGGACTAAGCATGTGCAGGGGGTTGTAGGACATGCCCATGGATCGGGGATCGATGACGAGAGACAAGGCAAATAAAGCCAGATTGATCTTTATGATCCAGTTAATCAGGCTGCTGCCATCATCCAGTTTCAGGGCAAAAACGTACCGTTTCCATCCACTGGCCGGATTGCTGAGTCCGCAAAAAGGGCACTGCTTTTCGTTGATGTTGATCAGGCGCCTGCAGCGCGGACAGATCAGTGCATTGGATGAGCGTTTTGTCATCAGTTTTCATCTCGCAAAAAGGTTGCAATCATCACCATTGCCAGAGAACTGGATTGGCGTCAAGTTGGTCGGTTACCAGGCGACTGATTTCGTCCATGGCTTGCAGCTCCTCAACACTCAGGCGTATTTGGGCCGCGCCGGCATTTTCCACGGCCTGTTCAGGGCTTCTAGCACCTGCAATGGCACAGGTGCCTGGATGGGCGACTACCCAGGCCAACGCTAATTGTGCAAGGCTGGCACCGTGCGACTCGGCAATCGGCTTGAGCTTCTCTATTGCTTGTAAAGACAATTCGAAAAGTTCAGGTTGAAAGAGCCGGTTGGCACGACGATGGTCGCCTTTATCAAAAGTATGACCTGCCTTGAACTTGCCGGTCAGCAGTCCCTGGGCCAGGGGTGAATAAGCTAACATGGTTATTTGGTTGTTGAGGCAGAGCGGTACAACTTCTTTTTCTATCATACGCCAGAAAAGAGAGTAGGGAGGCTGCAGGCTGACAATCGGTCCAAGTCGCATTGCTTCCTGTAGCTGGTTATGATCGAAATTGGAAACCCCTATGGTTCTTATTTTACCTTGCTCTGCAAGATCAACCAGGGCCTGCATCGTTTCTTCCAGGGGTATTTTGCGGTGGCCAAAAGACCCCGGGGGCCAGTGAATCTGGTAAAGATCAATGTAGTCCGTACCAAGGTTTTCCAGGGAACGATGGCAGGCTGTGATGACCTGGTCATAGGCCAGGTGATTGGAAAAAACCTTGGTAGCTATAACTACCTTGTCCCGTACGTCTTTAAGGGCTTTGCCGAGGATTCTTTCCGAATGACCGTTACCGTAGACTTCGGCCGTATCAAAAGTGGTTATACCTGAATCGTAAGCGGCTCTGATGGCCCGGATACTCATTTCATCATCTATACCGGTCCACATACTTTTACCGGCTTGCCATGTGCCCATGACAATAGGTGAAATCAAAATATCGCTTCGGCCCAGGGGTCGTTTTTCCATTATGCCTCCTTGAAACATGGTGGCGTTTAAGCTTAATTCATTCTCCGGAGCCGGTTTTGCTCCTGGCTTGGGAATAATAATTTTTTTAACATATACCGTATTTGTTCAAGGTGCAAGCCGTGTAAGATTGACAGATCATGAATCATAATTTTATATTGCCGTAAACAGAACAGCAGTTGTCACTACAACTTTAAAAAATGAAGGTAAATCAATGCGTTCTTTTATTATCATTCTTGTTTTTACAGTCCTTTCAGGATGCAGCTTGTGGCCTTCCCGCCCCCCCCGGATCGCCGAGGTAGAACCCCAGTTGGTTACTGACTGTCATTTCCTGGCGGTCTTGAATGAAACCGCCGATGCAGACAGGATAATACAAATGCATGCTGCTGAAGAGATGGTCACCCGGATAAAAGAGAGAGCTGTCCAACTGGGGGCAACTCACCTGGTATGGCACCACAGGACAAAATCATCTGCTTCTGCTTCGGTCTACTTCTGTCCTTCGAGTTCTCCATCAACTGCTCCGAAAAACAATACTCCTTGAAGATGCGTTTTTCCATCAGTGTCCGACAATTGGTAGATATCTTGTTGCGCAGCGGTGATCTGGAGTTTGGCTTCAGTGGTCCAGGTCGGGCACTGGAAGGAATCAAAGCCCACCGGAAGGTCCGTAAAAAGCGTCCACCCGAATATCTTGCCGAGCAAACAGTCAGGTCGGAGATTATAAACGAAGGATTTGTCTTGGAGATAAACGGCAGGATAGATGGTGTTTTTGTTTTTCAGGGCAGGACAGTAGTGGAAGAGATAAAATCCACTTATACTTCGCCTGAAGTATTAATGCGCCGGCCTGACTCGAAACACTGGGGACAGGTCATGTGTTACGCCTGCATGTGGGCGCGTAAGCACAACCTGGAGTCCGTTGAAGTTTGGCTTTCGTACTGGCACCTGCCGACAGCTACCCTTCATACTTATAAAGAATCACGAAGGATTGAAGAACTTGAAAAGTTCTTCAATCGTCTTGTAGAAGAGTATTGCAGCCTGCTTTCAGATCTGAGATGCTGGCAAGAAAAACGCGATGAGTCTATTTCCAGTCTAACGTTTCCTTTTGATGGATACAGGTCCGGACAGCGTGAAATGGCTGTCAGGGTTTTTAAGACCATCAAGGCTGGGGGACGGATAATGATTGAGGCTCCAACCGGTCTGGGCAAGACCATGGCGGTAATGTTCGCTGCCATAAAGGCCTTGGGAGAAGGCAAAACCCGTAGAATTTTTTTTCTAACTGCCCGGACTACGGGGAGGATTGCAGCCGAAAAAGCCCTTTCGTTGATGCACTCCAGGGGTTTAAAGTTGCGGACGGTGTCCCTGACCGCCAAAGATAAAATATGTTTTTCTCCTGCAAAAGAATGTTTGCCGGAACAATGTCTTTATGCAAGTCGATACTATGACCGTCTCGTGAAGGCCCTGGAGGATGCCGGCCACACGTATATTTTTGATCGCAAGACAATAGAGACCATGGCAAAGACCTGGATGCTTTGTCCTTTTGCCTTGTCAATTGAGCTTGCCCGGACAGCTGATTGTGTAATTTGCGATTACAACTATATTTTTGATCCCCAGGTTGCTCTGCGCTGGCTTTGGGAGCAGGATACGCTGGAGAGATGTACCCTGCTGATCGACGAGGCTCACAACCTGGTGGAACGCAGCCGCAGTATGTTTTCAGCCTCAATTGTCAAAAGCAGTTTTCTGGGGTTAAAACGCAGAGTCAAAAACAGTCTTCCGGATTTATACCGGGAACTTGGAAAAGTAAATTCATGCCTTGCAGGTATACGAAGATCTTGCCGCAAGCGTGGCGGACAAATGGTTGCGGAAGCCTTTCCACCAGTCCTGGTGGAAAGGCTTAAACATTTTTCCCGCCAGGCCGAAAAATGGTTGGTATTGAATGAACAGGCGGAGTTTCGTTCCATGATCCGGGATTTGTATTTTGAGACCGCCGCCTTCCTCAGGGTGGCCCAGCAATACGACGATAACTACAAAACGGTTTTTGCCAGCGCAGGCAATGAGCTTGAGGTCAAATTTTTTTGCCTGGACGCAGCTTCCCGTTTGGCCCCCTTGTGGCGTTCCTGTCAGGCGGCGGTCCTGTTTTCTGCCACCATGATACCGGTACGATATTTTAAGAGAATGCTGGGGCTGCCCGATAATACTTCGACCTTACAGATAGCATCAACCTTTCCGGGGGATAACCTTAAACTGCTGGTAGCCCACCGGGTAGCAACTTACTACCATCAGCGCAAAGAAAGTTTAAAACAGATAGTTGAACTGATAAGCGCCCTGGTCAGGACAAGGCCTGGAAATTATCTCGTCTTTTTTCCGTCTTATGAATACCTGGAAATGGTTGAAAACCTTTTTGTAAGACTTGTCCCGGAAGTGGAGTCGGTAAAACAGAAGCCTTCGATGAACAGACAGGAAAAAGAACAGTTTTTAAGGCGTTTTCATGCCGATACTTCGCAGGCTTTGGTGGGTTTTGCAGTGCTGGGCGGGGTTTTTGGTGAAGGAATTGATCTTGAGGGAAAACGTCTTGAGGGAGCCGTGATAGTTGGAGTTGGTCTGCCGGCCATATGCCTTGAAAGGGAATTGATCAGATCATATCATGACGCCGGGAACGAACCGGGATTCGACTATGCTTATTGCTACCCAGGTATAGTAAGGGTACTTCAGGCCGCCGGCAGGGTGATTCGAAGCGAGACAGACCGCGGCTTGGTGATGCTTATTGATCAACGCTATTTTCGTTATAATTACAGGAGGTTTTTAGAATATCGCTGGAGACCGATCTGGATAGAATCCATCGTCGATTTGAAAGAAAACCTGGCCTGCTGGTGAGCCTGTAAAATTTCTTGATGTTTACAATTTCTTTCAAAATTGATGATTTAACAGTCACCCAGGCCTTTGCTGTCATCAAAACAATAAATTCGCCATGGGCAGTCTGTTTTGTCGCAGTCAACCACCCCTGTCCTGAAACAGTCAGATTGACCTTCCGATCGTTGTAAACTGCGAATCATGGCCGTAACGTCAACAAAACTGTTGACGGATGAACAGGCCGGGATATCCACTCCGGATTTTTGTTTCTTCCGTTTGTTGTTATCCGTTGATTCAGAATTGTGATTAGTAATATCAACCATTCAGATTCAGACCCCTTGCTGCCGCTCAACATGAATATTCAGATAAAGAAAATAACCGGTTCTATATTTTCCGGGTAGCAGAGGATTACTTGGCTCCGCTTTACCCACATGGCATAGCCGAATGCGGGAAAATCTCCCGTTAAAACCGGGAAACATTCCCGCTTCTGATTATCAGGACTGGTTTATGCAGTATTATTTATCAAAAAGCGTTATAAGCACCTACCATTGGAGTGGCGATGCGAAAACGACTTTCTTCTGTAAAGTCAACCGCCGTATAAACCGGACTTTCATTACGAGCAAGCTGCATTCCCTGAACACTTTGCAGCAACTGGCAAGTCTTCAGGCATTCGTCTTTCGGTAAATGCTTCTTTGGGCAGTCTTTGCATGGAGAGGCGATCATGGCGGCCTCCTTTCTGTGCTGGGGATTAAAAAAAATTGTGTAAAAACAATTAGATACCCCTATACTGTCCTTTATAATATCTTATATGGATTGTATTTGTCCATAGGACCGGTAATTCATTTTAATAGGGTTGACGGACTATTAGCGGGATATCTTCCCGTAATTAATGCATGGCTGAGGCTTTACATGGAAGGATTGGTATGGTTTCCCCATTGGGCGGGTAAAGCCGTGACTACTCTTTCCACAGCTCCACATCTATCAGACCTAGCCGGGCAGCATAGCGTACCAGCTCCATGGCACTATGGATATCAAGCTTACGCATTATGTTAGCCCGATGGTTTTCGACCGTTTTGACACTTATACACAATTGATCAGCTATTTCACTTTTGGGCACTCCTTCTGCCAAAAGACGCATAATTTCCTGCTCCCGGGGAGTAAGTGCATCGTATCCACTGTCTTTTACCTTGGCTTCTTTGACAGGCGATTGAATCAATTTTTCGACAACAGCGTATGAAATTGAGCTATCAAGAAAGAATTCTCCGGCTGCTACGGCTTCAATGCCTTGAAGCAGGCGCTTGGCTGCTGATTCTTTCACAACATAGCCGGTAGCCCCGGCCTGAAATGCTTCCACGATGTAATCTATTTTGGAATGCATGCTGATAATCATAATGCGCGTGGATGAAAGCTTGCGCCGTATCTTACGGGTTACCTCCATACCGCTTTCGTCCGGAAGAGAAATGTCTACCAGCGCTACGTCTGGTTTGAGTTCAAGTGCTTTTTTTAAGCCCTCACGTCCTGTACCGGCCTCTCCCACAACTTCCAGATTATGATTACGAGCTATTATGGACTTCAAACCTTCACGAAACAGCGGGTGGTCGTCGATTATCAGAAGAGTTGTCTTTGAGTTGTTCATTTTCTATCTCCTTGATTGGTATCTTGATGAAGATTCCAGTTCCCGAAGCCGGTCGTGAGCGGATATCGATGCTTCCTCCCAGCAGTTCGGTTCTTTCCACCATGCTTTGAAGTCCCATGTGTTTTTCACTGAGCGAATGTGTTTTCCAGCGGGCTACGTCAAAACCCTGTCCATCATCAATTATGCGCACCAGCAAATGGGGAGATGACACTACCAGCCTTATGACTACCCTATCGGCCCGGGCGTGTTTTTTTGCGTTGTGTAAGGCCTCCTGGATCAAGCGATATATGTTAATCTGGACATCGTCATCAAGCTTCAGGTTGTTCAGGCCGGCAGCCGAGAAATCAGTGCGAATCCCGGAGGTTTTTTCGAATTCTTCACAATAGATGTAAAGAGTACGTACCAGGCCCAACTGATCCAATCCTGGTGGCCGTAGATCGTAGGCCAGGTTGCGGACTTCAGTGATGGAACGTTGCAGGATATTAATCATGTAGGCGACCTTCTCATTCAATTCGGGATCAATTTCTTCATGTCCATCGAAAAGGGTTTGCAAGCCAATGTTCAGGGAAGAAAGATCCTGTGCAATATGGTCATGCAGGTCGCGGGAAATTTTAAGCCGTTCATTTTCCTGGGCCTTCAAAAGCTGGTGTGTCAGGCTCTGAATGTGTTCTTTGGCCTGTTTACGCTCGGTGATATCTACTCCTACACATAAAAATTCTTTTATTCTGCCATCATGTGTATTTATTGGCCGATTGGTCCAGGCTACCCATACCCGGCGACCGTCACGACAGCGGTTTTCTATTTCGTTGGCTTCGTATTTATCCGGGCTTTCAAAGAAATTATGTAGCTTGGAGGCCATATCGCGGCCCTTGCTGTCGGTGGAGGGCAAGATGGTATCCAGTAGTTTTTTACCAATAATTTCTTCCTCACTCCAACCGAAAAAACGCTGGGCGTATTCGTTGAAAAAAGTTATCCGGCCTTCTGTATCAAAGCGGATGATAATGCTGTTTGCATTTTCAACCAATTCACGGTATTTTGCTTCGCTCTGTTGTAATGCTTCTTCTGCCGCTTTGCGGGCGCTTATATCCCTTATTGAAGTGTGGATCAGCGGTCTGTTATTTATCACTATCATTTTGCTGCTGAACTCTGTTGTAACCAGGCGGCCGTCTTCCCTTAGTATTTCAGCTTCGTTGAAATATGAGTCACCTCTCATGACCCGGTTGAAGTATTCATTGAATGCCTCCTGATCGAATGACTGATATAGATCCTTGATGGCTCTTCCAATCAGCTCGTGGCGAGCGTAACCGGTAAGTTCAACAGCCGCCTCGTTCACATCATAGATGCGGGCTTGTTGATCGATAATGAAAATGGCGTCCATTGAACCTTCAAATAAAATCCGGTAACGCTGCTGGTTTTCGCGTAAACTACGCTCGATTTGTTTACGTTCTTCGATTTCTTTGCGCAGCTTGGCATTGATAGCCGTCAGGGCAGCTGTGCGGGTCGTGACCATGTCCTCGAGACGGTCGCGATGGTTTTTAAGCTCTTCTTCGACTTGCTTCAGGTCGTGGATATCCATCATTATGGCGTATTTTGAAACCGAGCCGTCCGTGTGATGGATTGGGGTATTGATTACGTAATACCATCTTCCGTCTTTTGGCCAGATTGTTTCGTAACGAACTGTCTCACCTTCGAGAACCCGGTGGTGGGCGCACCAAGGACAGACAGAGCTGCGATTATGGAAAAGCTGGTAGCAGAATTGCCCGGCAGCATCATGGCCTGTATAACGGAGCATTCGTTTATTCATGTATAATACGCGGTAATCGATGGATATTATAAAGATAAGGCCATCAAAGGCATCCGCCATGGCTGCAAACAGGCGGTCTTTTTCACGAATTATCCGCTTCAGCTCTTCAATGTCATCCGTGTATTTTTTGCCATGGGTTTCAGAAGGCAAAATTCCGGAAAGCCTGTTGTCCCTGTGTCCGGGATCTGAACAGCAACCCATCTGCTGTCTCCTAATTTTTAATCAGCTGATATGGAGTGTCTATAACCTAAAAATGACCATACAATTTGCCATGAAAACGGCTTCATGAAAAGAAAAATGTTTGCTAACATGAAAACAAAGTGTTTTTTTAGACCCAAAAGTTTACTGAACATTTTAAAACTCAACCTGTAAATAAGGTGATCGCATGACAGGACGAGAAGCCACATGGACTTTGTGCGAAAGTGAAAAGATAAAGGCAGGGCTTGTTTGGACAAGCAGTGCGGTTGAGATGAGTATTGGTCTGGAGGGCCTGGCCAGAAAGGGGGCCGAACGTATAATATGCGGTCTTATCGCCATGGTTGCCGGTGAAGTGCAACTGGCGCGCAAGATAAGCCAGGATGATAAGTGGCTGGATGTGGACAAATCCCTGAACATGGCTCGGGTAATGGTTACCTCAGGGGTCGTTCAGGAGGCAATCTTTCATCTTACTCAGGCCCTGAGCACGGCTACCAATATCGGGCGGCGTGCAGCCGGTGAATTGGGGCAGCTGCAGCCAGGATGAACAGGCCGATTGGACAAGGAGTTATGTCATGTCGCGTGTATTTTGGGTATACATTACCATTGGCGATAAGCAGGAGGCCGCTGAGCTTGCCGAGAAACTGATCCGGAACAGGTTGGCGGCCTGTGTTAATATTTTTGATGGAATAGATTCTGTTTATCGTTGGGAAGGCGAAATTCAAACAGACAGGGAAGTGGCCATGGTGGTAAAAACCACCGCAGCCAGGCTGGGCGGGTTGACTGAATTTGTCAAACAGCACCACAGCTATCAGTGCCCGTGTGTAGTGGCCCTTGCCGTTGAAGGCGGCAACCCGGATTTTTTGTCCTGGGTGAAAGAGCAGGTTGAACCAATAGAACGAGGTGATGCATGAAAGATCAAAGAGGTTATTATTATCATCCGTTTCCGCAGAATAGGGCCGTCAGGATGTATGTACGTGAAGCAGGTGGCGATTTGGAATTCCGGATGTGGAGCAGGGATGATGATCAGCTTTGGACGGAGCACGGCTGGGTACCATACAGCGCAATCGTACAAGCTCAGGCCATGTACACCGGGAAAGGTTTTGATCCAAGAAAGGCATACGATCTTGACGTAGCCCGTTCATTGATTGAGCAAATACGGCAGGACAGAAAAATATGAGGTTGCAAAGCCTGGTCGGTCTGCTTGTTTTTGTGGCCCTGGCCTGGGCCCTGGGGGAAAACAGGCGCAAAGTTACCCTTAAATTTATTTTGGCGGGAGTGGGGTCGCAGTTACTGGTTGGGTTCGTTTTATTGAAGACACCCGGGGTGCAGGGCGTCTTTTTAGCCCTTAATCGCATGGCCCTGGCCCTTGAGGAAGCAACCCGGGCGGGAACATCCATGGTTTTCGGTTACCTAGGCGGCGGTGCCCTGCCGTTCAAGGAAACTTCACCCGGAGCAAGTTTCATCCTAGCTTTTCATGCTCTTCCGCTTGTACTGGTGATAAGTGCCCTTTCATCCTTGTTTTTTTATTGGCGTATTATGCCGGCAATTGTGCGTGCCTTTGCCTGGTGTTTGAAACACACCCTGGGGCTGGGTGGGGCAGAGGGCCTGGCGGTGGCTGCCAACGTTTTTGTTGGGATGGTCGAAGCCCCGCTTTTCGTGCGCCCATATCTGGAAAAGATGACACGCAGCGAATTGTTTACCTTGATGACCGCCGGTATGGCCACCATTGCCGGTACCGTCATGGTGCTTTACGCGAGCATCCTCAAGGATTCAATTCCTGATGTCATGGGTCACATTCTTACAGCTTCGATAATCAGCGTACCAGCGGCAGTGACCGTGGCCAAGCTGATGATACCTGAAACCGAATCAAGTACCGCGGGCGAGCTGGCTCTGCCGGAAGGAGCCGCCAATTCCATGGACGCCATAGCACGCGGTACTTTGCAGGGTGTGCAGCTGTTGATTAACATTGTTGCCATGCTGATTGTGCTGGTGGCTTTGGTTCGTCTTGTGGACCTGGCCCTGGCATTGTTGCCGGTATCGGGTGCAGACCGGCTCAGCCTCCAGAAAATAATGGGCTGGGTGATGGCGCCCATGGTTTGGTTGATGGGAGTCCCATGGGATCAGGCCTTTACCGCCGGCAGCCTCATGGGGACAAAAACGATTTTAAACGAATTTCTGGCTTATCTTGATCTGGGCCGTCTGGACCCTGGAGTTCTCAGCCAACGCAGCAAGTTGATAATGACTTACGCGCTTTGTGGTTTTGCGAATCCCGGTAGCCTTGGAATAATGATTGGCGGACTGGGAACCATGGCACCATCCCGCCGTAACGAGATTGTTTCCCTGGGTGTTCGTTCGGTGATTGCCGGTACCCTGGCCACATCCATGACCGGCGCCGTTGTGGGGATCCTGGTTGGCTGACTCGGTTAAAATTCCCGAAGGATTGACTTGACAACATTGCCGTCGGCCCTGGCACCGAAATATCGCATAATTTCACCCATGGCCTGCATCTTGTTTTTGTATTTTGAAAAATCTATATTGGCGGCAATCCAGGTTTTAATTTCTGCGCTATCGGCCATTTTGGGCAAATACTTTTGGGCAACGGCAATAAAACTGGAGTCAGTATCACCTGTTTGGTGAATTACTTCCTGTTCGGCCTTGATCAGCTTTTTGACTATGCGGATGACCTCTTCGTCTTTGACAGTCTTGTTGCCCTGGCGATTCAATTCGCCCAGAATTACCCTCAAGGCGCTTTTGGTTTTTTCATCACGAGACTTGATCGCGACAGCCAGATCTTGCTTGATTTGCTCTTGAAGAGAAGGCATTTTAAAGCTCCTGTAAATTTATGGCCTTTGGTAAATTGGCGACCGGCAACCTATCCGAGGCTTTTGAGGTATGCCCGGACAAGCTGAGACGAATATGATCCATTCCACGCCTGTTTGTCAATGAAAGGAATCCCCATGTTGTTACTGTTGGTTGAAGATGATGCCAAGATCGCCTCTTTTATTATCAAGGGATTCAAAGCCGAAGGGTTTGCCGTGGATCATGCCGCTGACGGGGTGACCGGACTGGACCTGGCTATGACAAATCCATACGATGTGATGGTGGTTGACCTGATGCTGCCGGCCATGGATGGTATGGAGCTTATCAGGACCCTGCGCCGTAATCATATCCAGACACCGGTGATAATTCTCAGCGCCAGAGACAGCGTGGAGGATCGTGTCAAGGGGCTTCAAAGCGGCAGCGATGATTATCTGGTAAAGCCGTTTGCCTTTTCTGAGCTTCTGGCACGGGTCCAGGCCCTGATCCGCAGGGCTAGCGGAGTTGCGGAACCAACCCGGCTGAAAGTGGCAGACCTTGTCCTGGATCTTGGCAAGCGTAAAGTTACCCGGGCAGGCAAAAAGATCGACCTGCAGCCCCTGGAGTATTCCCTGCTGGAGTACCTCATGCGCAACAGCGGGCGGGTTGTTTCCAAAACCATGATCATGGAACATGTATGGGATTATAATTTCGATCCCCAGACCAACGTTGTTGAAGCTCGTATCTGTCGCCTGCGGGATAAAATTGACCGCGGTTTTGAAAAAAAGTT
>JALVQM010000361.1 GCA_027025615.1 Desulfobacteraceae bacterium
GCCGGAAGAAATTCGCGAAAGGATGGCCCGCAGGGTTGAGGATTTTGTTTATAGTCTGTTAAAAGACGTCTTCAATGCCCAGGATTCAGCGCCACTGGCAATTGAGGCAATATGCAAAAAGGAAAGCTTCGATCCCGGACCCAAGGCCGAAAGAATTGAGGATCCGGACCAGTGGACAACTGAAAAAATACGTGAAAAAGCCGCTTCGATCATATCAAACAAGGGACCCGAAGGCGACTTTGATGATTGATTGATAATAAAGACCTTTTGAAAAGTGGCCGCAGGCTCGAAGCGGTTTGCGGCCACTTTTGCCTGGAACAAACCCATGGTCCCCAAACGATTTTGCCCTTATTGCGGCCAGCCCATTGATAAACTGGTGTACGAAAAAAGGCTGCGGCTTTTCTGTCACAGCTGTCAACTTCCAATATATGAAAACCCCATCCCGGCCGCCTGCATGGTTGTGATGGATTCAGGAAATAAAATTTTACTGGTAAAGCGCCTGGTAGAACCCAAAGCAGGAAGCTGGTGCCTTCCAGGGGGGTTCATGGAACTGGATGAAACCCCTGAACAGTGTGCCTTGCGGGAATTGGAAGAAGAGTCAGGCCTTATAGCCGAAGCACCGATTTTACTTGGTGCTTTAACCAATAATTCCAACCAGTACAAGACGGTGCTGGTCATAGGTTATCTTGTAAAACGCTTCCGTGGTAAACTTAAAGCCGGGGATGACGCCGATGCCGTTCAATGGTTCGAATTAAATCAGATGCCGGAGATCGCCTTTTCCTCCCATCGCCGTTTCATAAAAATAGCTTCTGAAAAAAAAATCTAAAGTCTGCCTGCAGCCCTGCCGATAAGATGAACGGAGGGTTGTAAACCATGTATATTCATCGCTACAAAATTGACAATGTCCTTGATGTATATCGGCGACAACTAAGTCGAACTGCCGTGAGGAAACCCCGGGGTTCCAGTTCTAAAGTCTGTATGCCTGTAGAATCGGTAGCCATATCTGCCCAGGGTAAACGCCAATCAATAATCAATCGCGTGTCTGAAAATATTTTTCGTAAAATTAAAGATTTCAATAACATCATGCCAACAGAACAAAACAAGAAACCCGAAGGAGCGTTGTAAAATGGCCAGTCCAGGTGAAAGGAATTGCCTGCCGGAACACCGGCTCAAGACATTTTACAGCTTAGAGTAAAATGTCTGGAAAGGGGGAAATCATGTTAAACAGTATAGGGGAAAACGAAATCAGGGGATCATCCCGGACGGAGCCGGCAACGGTAGCCGCTGATGAAACCCGGACCCAGAAGCAGGCTGAAGAGGTCAGGCAATCAAGACCGGTTGAAAAATCAGAAGCTGGTCAAAAGTCCAAAACAGATGACAAAAAGAAGGAATCTTCAAAGTACAAGCTGGAGGAAACCAAGATTATCTTTGAAAAGTACAACAAAAACGGTGACTTAATTATAAGGATCCCACCGTCTCACAAGTCGGTGGACCAAAAAGCTTAATCCTTCAACCTGCCTTCAGCTCAGCTGTCTTTTTCCCCCGACAGGTGAGCTGTCTTTGCTGCACCCTCATTTTCCTTTACTTGATTCCACAGTTGTTCCAACCGATCTTTTTCGAGCCGTTCAAGACTGGTAGAAGAAGCCTGTGCAAGTTGTTCCATCTGTTTGAAGCGACGCTCAAACCTATGAATGGCGCCGACAAGGGCTGTTTCAGGGTGAAATCCGGCCAACCGGCCGACGTTAACCAGGGTAAAAAGCAAGTCTCCGAACTCGGCTTTAAAGCCTTCTGAGGCTGAATCAGCATGACAATCTGCATATTCCTGTTCCATTTCTGCCCACTCTTCACGGGCCTTGTCCATAACTCCATCCAGGTCATCCCAGTCAAACCCTACTCCGGCAGCCCGTTGGGAAATACGATAGGCCCTTAAAAGAGCCGGCAAACCATCTGGAACTCCGTCCAGTACAGATGAAAACCCGTTGGCCTTTTTTTCCGCCATTTTGATTTCCTGCCACTGGTTACGAACCTTTTCTGCGTCATCCAGGCAAACATCTCCAAACACATGGGGGTGACGTCGTTTCATCTTGGCAACATTGTTCTGCACCACTGCAGCCAGGTCCAGGACACCACTTTTCTCCAGCAAGAAACACATAAATACAATTTGAAACAGAACGTCTCCCAGTTCCTCGGCAATAGCTGCATTATCGCCGCGTTCGATTGCATCGACAAGTTCAAAAACTTCTTCAACCAGATAAATCCCCAGGCTCCTGGGGCTCTGTTGCCTGTCCCAGGGACAACCGTCTTCAGCCGTCAGTCGGGCTACCAGGGACTTTATGGACTCAAGGGCTGTATCTATCTGCACCATAACACCACCTCTGTCGGCGCCATCACTATTGCCCAGACCATTTCTGCTTGAATACTTCAGCCTTGACTGCAAATGAGTGCTTGAGTTTTGGAGAAGTGATCTTGGCCATCGTTTCGGAAATGAACATGGTATGTCTGGCAATCCGACTCTCTTTTATCAGGGGGGCGTTTTTGGGGAGAAAGGCGGTAAAAGCCATAACCAAAACGGCGGCAATCAGAATAGCTTTGGTCAAACCGAACAACCCTCCCCCAATACGATCAGTCCAACCCAGGTAGACAATGTTCATCAAGTACTTTATGATTACCCCACAAATACTTATGGCCAAATAGACCAATATGAATATAGCCAGGAAAGCTACAAGTCGGGCGTAGGCTTGATTGGAAAAAACTTTGCCGATCATACCGGCCAGGTTGGGATAAAATGTATAGCCAGCGAAAAAACCACCCACAACTCCGACGATTGATGAAATCTCTTTTACCAATCCCCGGAAAATACCCCTTACAAGGCTGTATACAATAATAATGGCCAGTAGAATATCAAAAGGATTCATCTGAAAAACCGTATGTTAGATCAATCGTAACTGGTCGGCTGCCACCGGCCTTGGATTAGTCCGGCATATCCGGCATATATGATCAATCACCCCTTTAAAGCCAAATTCTGCCAACGTTCTTTTCACCGCTGTTTGAAAGTCAAGCGTAAGCCATGGGGTAATTGAAATAGGAAACGCTAACAAAGCGGCTGTTAAGCGTCAAGTTTTTTCATTTTAAAACGCCCTGCCTACCACACAACTAATTGTTATTAATTCTAATTACAAAGACAGCCATTTGAAGTTTGCATTAGTGCGAAAAGTTGGCTATTTGTGGTATGTGTAAACCTGTAATGAATTATGGGCCCGGGAAACTTCGAGTGGATATTGGAATTAGCCGCATTACGGTAACTACCAGGGAGTAGAGTCAAGCTGTCCATGGTTAATGTAAATTCAAGCAATCAACCTACCCGGTTGACTTTCACTGACATCGAACTTTCCAGGCAATTGTTCGGTGAACATAACCGCAATTTGCAAAGGATAGCCGATGCCCTGGAAGTTAGGATCCAGGCCAGGGGTAACAGCGTCATGATAAGCGGCGAGCAGAATGCCGCCCGCCTGGTTCAAAATCTGCTTACCCAACTGTATGGGCTTCTTAAAGAACAATATCCAATCTATCCCAACGATATCGATTACGCTATTCGCCTGTTGAGTTCCGACTCCCGGGCAAAACTCAAGGAAATCTTTCTAGATACAGTATATATAACCGCCAAAAAGAGTTCCATTACACCAAAGAGCAAGGCCCAAAAAGAATATATAGATGCCATCAGGCGTTTCGACATCGTGTTTGGCATCGGCCCTGCGGGGACCGGTAAGACCTACCTGGCAATGGCCATGGCGGTCGCGGCCTTGGTAAAAAACAAGGTCAGCCGTATTATCCTGACCAGACCTGCAGTAGAAGCCGGAGAAGCCCTGGGGTTTTTGCCGGGGGACCTGACTGAAAAGGTAGATCCATATCTGCGCCCCCTGTATGATGCCTTG
>JALVQM010000362.1:0-10393 GCA_027025615.1 Desulfobacteraceae bacterium
GCAAAGGCAGCTGACAATCCTCCTATTGACTTTTGGCAGGATTCCATACCGATGCGGGTATCAATCCGCAATCCTCTATTTGTCAGGAAATCATTTCAGGAAGGACTCGACGGAGAAACACCCGACACTATGGTAACCGACCTGGACCAGGCCGGACGGTTTAAACCGTCACTGTCAGATATAGTAGTACATTTCTCGTTTCTCCATCTTCGTGTTAAACTGGATCGTACCCTTTAACACTGGACATGATAATTTGCAAGCCCTGACCGGGCAGCTGATTATTTTCGTCTGGACGGCAGGGGATGAATTCTAAAAAACTAGTCAGGCAGGGAAATATCAGTATTGTCCGGCGACTTAAATGAACCAAGGCGGGTTTGCAGGTTGCTGCTTTCAAATGCCTGGTTATGTTCATTGATCGGATTGTAAACGTTTGCCCAGGCTGACGACATCATCGACTTTGAAACCAAGATCCTTATAAAACTTTATTACACCTGCATTGGTATTGCGTACTTGCAGATTGATCTTCGGGCAGCCTGCCGCTTGAAGATGACTTTCGGCTTCAGCCATCATGCGCCTGCCAATGCCGGAGCGCTGGTATTGCGGAAGAACTGCAAGATAGTTTATCCAGCCGCGGTGGCCGTCGAATCCGGCCATGACAGTGGCAACAACTTTACCATTAAAACAGCCAACAAGAAACAGTTCCGGCTGAACCTTGAGTTTCCTCTGGATGTCACGGACAGGATTGTTCCAGGAAACAACCAGCCCGCAGTCGGTCCACAGTTTGACTACTGACTCTTGATCTCTTGGTTTAAATTGTCTGATTTTTATTTTCATAATCTTCAAAACAGAGGTTAAAGTCACTGGCATTTGCAATGAAGAAGAGTAAATCATCAAGATGTTTTGACCATGTTTTTTATATCTGCAAGATAAATTCTCCCATTTAAAATCTAAGGCTATCTGGATCTTGGTGAAATTGTTTTATTTTGTTTTTGTAAATTTGTCTAAATTGATCCCGGTAAATGATAATTTTAAATCTTTTAACAGCTCAACAGCTTTAGAAATCTGGTCGGTCTTCACCATAAGCCTCACAGGATCAGCTAATGGCCGAACATACATAAAATGCTCACCCTTGAAAAAATAGGTAATTCCTTCAGAATCAAACAGTGATTTCAGAAACGCAATATCAGCAGGGTTGTACGTGGCAAGAAGCTCTGAATAATCGACAAATTCCGGTTCTGGTTCATGTGGTAGTTCATCGATCAACTTTACTTTGCAGGCAGGACATGTCGTTATCCCTTGGATGAATTCTGACTTGCATTCAGGACAGAACATTTACAATTTTCCGGCTAAAAATGTCATTGACGCTGAATCCATCGGCAGTTTTTACTGATCTTGTCAGCCGGGCAAAATAATTGCCGCCAATCAAGTGCTGGATGTTTAACTTTGAAGTATCTAATTTCTTTATCATTGGTTTTTTGTTGTTTGACCTGGCCTTCCATTGACACTTACAAAATAGTTCCGATAAATATTCCCGGATCCGGTCGCTATGGCCCAAGCTGGCCCCCGTGTCGGATCATACTCATAATTACACGGCATTTGATTTAAAACTATGCACTTCATTGTCTAGACGATCTGCAAGAGAGTTTTCTGCTACCTTGAGATCGTAACAGGTTTGAAGATTTAGCCAGAAGAGCGGAGACATTCCAAAAAAACGTCCCAGTCGCAGGGCCGTATCTGTGGTAACGGCTCTTTTCCCGTGTACAATTTCATTTATACGTCTTGGGGGCACACTTATGTCCTTGGCCAGTCGATATTGGCTGATACCCATTGGTTTCAGAAATTCCTCCATCAGAATTTCACCTGGATGAATAAGAGGAAGTTTTTTCTTCCTCATGGTGGCCTCCTAATGAGAATCGGCAATAAGCATTCCCGGCTTTCCAATTAAGCCATATTCGCAATTGATCTTTTATACGGATACTGTGTTGTCCTTTTTGATTATCCTTCAAAGATTCTGATCGATTTCCTGGTGGAAACGAAAATCATTTAAGTCTGCAGACGCATCCAACATTAGCAATTTTCTACCTGCGACATGCTGAACATTTTGAGTTAATTTTCCAGAAAATTGCCGATCAAATATTTTTTCAGTTTCTTAATTCTGGAAAGATTTTCTCATGATTGAATATTAACGCGGGCCGATAATAACGTCAAGCATTAACATAGTATATGTCAACAAACCAAATATGATAAAATCAATCCCTGCAAGCCAGCATGCCTGCTAAGGCGCCGAATGTATATCCCGGGCGTTGTGCAGAGCTGGTTGCACACATCCAAAGCACCAACACCCAATACAACCTGCCGCCGGTCAACAAGAAACTGTCTTGCAAATACAACCATGATGGTGTGGCTGATCGCTTTGATGACCCGCAGGTACGAAAAAGCGTTGAAGCCGATCTGGGGTGGCAAAACTGCAATCCAGGTACAATTAAGGGCAAAGCCCTGGGCATCTCGGGCCATCTACTTCATGCTGAAAAACAAGGAGCCCTTTTTCCGATCCAGGGGATATCTTTATCCCTTGACAACCGAAAGCCGTATAGAGGTTCGATTTTTATCTTTTATTCCACTCAGCCATCATGTAGCACACGCCTGATTTTTTGAGTTAATGTCACAGGCGTGATTGGTTTGGAAATGTAATTAATTCCCTGCTCAAGCACACCATGGTGGGCAATTATGTTTTCTGTGTAGCCAGACATGAAAATTACCTTCATCTCCGGTCTTTCTTTTCTTATTGTTTCAGCAAGCGCTCTGCCACTCATACCAGGCATAACAACATCCGTGAGTAACAGGTGGACTTCACCGCTATATTGACGGAGTATATTGATTGCATCTTTGCCGGACTCAGCCTGCAGGCAATTGTACCCAAGCTGTTTTAGTGTTTCTACAATGAGTTGACGAATGGATATATTGTCATCAACAATCAGTATTGTTTCTTTTCCTTGTGGCAACACCTTGGCGGCAAATTTACTTTCTGTCTCTTCCGCAGTTTTCTTACAGGCCGGTAAATATATTTTAAATGTTGTCCCCCTGTTTTTTTCGCTATATGCGAAAATATAGCCATCGTGTTGCTTAACGATACCATACACGGTTGCCAGGCCAAGACCGGTGCCTTTGCCCCGTTCCTTGGTCGTAAAAAAAGGATCAAATATTTTTGACAGGACATCTTTATCCACGCCTTCTCCGGTATCACTGATAGCCATCAAAACGTATTGCCCCGGTTTAACCTCGATATGTTTATTCACATAGTGCTGGTCAAGCTGAATCGCTGCGGTTTCAATTATTATTTCGCCGCTGTTTGGCATGGCATCTTTGGCGTTGACTACCAGGTTCATAATAATCTGCTCAATTTGACCGGGGTCGGCCTCAACAGTGCAGTTTTCCTCGGATAGATAGGTCGTAATAACTATGTCTTCGCCTACAATTTTGTCCAAAATTTTTATAAAATTCCGTATGATCGTATTTATGGATATGACTCTCTTTTCAAGAACCTGCTTACGGCTGAAGGCCAGCAATTGCCGTGTAAGGGTAGCTGCTTTGCTCCCGGAATCATGAATAAACTTTATTTTCTCACGTATTGGATCATTGGGAGGAATAGTAGCAAGTAGCAGATCCGAATACCCTATAATTACACTTAGAACATTGTTATAATCATGGGCAATACCGGCGGCAAGCCGGCCAATGGATTCCATTTTTTGGACATGTCGGAGTTGCTGCTCGAGCTTGATTTTTTCCGATGTCTCGTATTCCAGTTTCCGGTAGGCTTCGATGGCCTTGCTGTACATGAAATTGATAGCATCGACCGTACTGGCGAGTTCATCGTCTTTTGTGCGCTTGTTAACGGGACGATCCAATATTAGAGGTTCCTGCTGCTTTTTAAATGTGATGCGCCTGGTGTACCGCTGAATCGTAATCAAATGCCTGGAAACAAGATACCAGAATATTAAAATAATGCTCAGAGAAATAATGGACATTAGTAACAGGCTTTGAAAAAGGGTAATCATAATCGAAGATTTAGCTTCCCTGAAAGCCGAGAGTTTTGATGCCGCAATCGTAAGCTTTCCGAGGAAGATATTTTGCCCTTCGTCCTGGTGATACAGGGGAATTGTTTTCATTATGACATTGTCAATATCCAGCATTCCATAGCTGACGATCGTCTTTTCGTTTTCATCGGCAATTTGGGCAAATACAATATAGTCATTTACCAGGAAACCCTGGGTCACGATACTCAGCAAGCGAGTGTCCAGTATCCATAAACTCTCCTCTATGAAAGACTTGTTGGTCGCCACAATGTTATCGAGTTCTTTTTCGAGAAAGGAGACCCTGTGTTGGTATTGCTGATAAGATATGATGCAGGAAAGCGCCATAGCCATCATTACCCCTATGAATGCCACATAGAGTGCAAAACGCCTCCCGATTTTGCTCTTTAGCCACTCAGGCTTTACTGCTGCTTTCATTTCTGATTACGAGCATCGTCACGTAGTGACAATTGCGCCCCTTCACGAATATGCTGGATAGTACCATCCATCTGCATCTGATGAATAGTGTCGTTGAAATCGTCGAGTACCTTGGCAAATGGTGAATCGTTTCGAACAAGAAGACGGAAAGCGATTGTTTTCAGAGGGTATGGATTGGTTATTATGCTTTTGTAACCTTCTGAAAATGACTTCCCTGCCTTTATCTTCTTTTTGATAAAGGCTGCCCCGGTGAAACTATTTGCAAGAAAAATGTCTACACGGCCCTTAATGAGCATATTGAAAGCACTATCCATATCTGGAACCCATGTTATATTGAATCCCTGTAGGTTTTCCTTTGCCCATCCTGAACCGATTGTTTCAACCAGCTTAAATGGTCGAATTTCTTTTAATGAGCGTATGGACATTATTTCCTTTATACGTGGATTATTTCTGTTGACAAATATATGTTCACACACAAGAAGAATAGGGTCGGAGTCAAGGAAAAACGGTTTTCTCGCGTCAGTGAGGATGGTAACCATACCATCTGCTTCGCCGTCGGCTACGATTCTTTGGGCACGAGCCCAAGGGTATAGTTCTACTTTCAGGGGGATATCAAGGCGTCGAAACGCCGCTGTCATTATCTCGTAAAAAATGCCCACCGGCTTTCCGTCTGTTCCGCGATAGATTAGCGGTGGGTAGTCCTCATCGTCAACCCAATGAAAAGCCTTAATGTCGCCTGCATCGGCAGAGTTAGGCATAAAGACGAGTGCCAGCAATAAGCAGGTAACTATCTGCATTATAAACTTTTTTTGCAATCTATTCTCAATTGTGTCCATTGTTTTTTTTATACCCCCGCACCAGATGTTTACCACCCTTAAAACCCATAAATGTATTTTGATTCGTTTCTGTAGCAGATACGGAGGAATAAAGTACAACAGGAATGAAAACGATAGAAAGGAAAATCCAGGATTCCTTCGATACATAATAATCTTTGTTATGGGTTTAAGCATTTATTTCTCCTTCATCAATAGAGAAATTTACGTAACTTTTATTGTCGAACAATCAAGCCCACCTGAATTTTTATCGTTTTCCCTTTGTCAATTATGTTTCCATTACTTTTGATAGAGTGAATATATATCCATTGGGGAAAATTTTCATGTCAATTTGAAATAAATTTTGAAATGAACCCCTAAAACTGCACAGATCAGATCAAGCCGGTCAGAGCGTCCTGACCGGGTTTGGGGGTTGATTCCAACATCATTTCAAATTCACATGGAGGACGATAGCCAATAGCAGGATGAAGCCGCTTATGATTATAAACATCTTCAATAAAATGGGGAATGCGTTTTGGGACATCTTCCATGGTCCGGTATTCCCACAGATGCACTTTCTCGGATTTTAAGGTTTTCATAAAACATTCAGCATATGCGTTATCATAGGGGTTGCCTTTACGGCTCATGCTGATTTGAAATCCGTAAAAATCAGTCGCTTTTACATAATCAGCAGATGCATACTGTACGTCGCGATCCGAATGGTGGATGCAGCCACGCGGTGGGTTACGTTTTACGATGGCCATGCGCAAAGCGGCCAATGTCAGCTGGGTATCTATTTTGCATGAGATGGCATAACCGATGGCTTTGCGCGAACAGATGTCCAAAACTACGGCCAGGTAAATGTAAATAAAGCATACCAGGATATGGATGAAAGTGATATCGGCCACCCACAGCTGGTTGATGCCGTCCAGCTTCAGGCCTTTGATCAGGTTCGGGTAAACCGGCAGCCGGTGGTTGCTGTCGGTGGTGCAAACCAATTTTTTCTTTTGCGGCCGGCAAAGCCCGCCGTTGCCGCGCATGATGCGCGGAACCTTCTTGTGATTGATCCGCCAGCTTTCGCGTTTGAGCTGGGCGGTCACGCGCCGATATCCATAATTGGGAAAATCCAGGCAAGTCTGCTCCATACGCGCGAGCAGCGTTTTGTCAGCTGGTTTTTGCTTCGGCTTGTAATAGCAAGTTCGCCTGGCAAAATTCATCAGTTCACACCCCCTTTCAATGTTTTCGATCAGGGGGCGATTGTTGGCAATGAACTGGCTCTTTTCTGCGCTTGTTTGAGGCTGTTGCGCAATGCTTTTTTAAAAATTCATTTTCCAGGGCGACTTTGCGCAACAGGCGTTGAAGTTTACAAACCCGGTCTTCAAGTTCAGCTTGCCGGGATGGCTCCGGATCAAGATTGCAGTCAGTATACTGCTTTTTCCAGGTATACAGCTGCCCGGAGGAAATGTTGTAGCGCCGGAAAAGCTCAGCAGCACCGGCCGATTCACTGAGCAGTTGCTCGACAATTGATCTTTTGAAGTCCTGTGTGAAGCATCTGCTTTTCATGACAGGGTACTTTCTCCTCCTCCGCGGGAAGGCGGCAACCAAGTCTTAACACTCTATAATTTTTTATGCAATCGGACAGGGTCAGTCCAAAACCTCGAAATCTACTCCAAATGATTGTTACCTTTGGGCTTTCTGTTTGTTGTGATATTCCATTAACCATCAGAGTTATCTACTAAAATATTTCAGGGTAGTTTTCCTATTTCGCCCAAAACTGAGATTTCGGTTTCCATTCAATGCCAGCGTAGGCCTATTACTTTCCAAAACCAATAATGCAACCAGAGAGAGCAAGAAGAGGGGAGGGAGGCCTTTTACTTGTGCGCAGGGAGATTAAGAAATAAAATAATCGTAACAAACCTCCTAACTCTAAAAGTTTTTATTTATATATCAAATCACCAATAAATATCCCGTTGGAATATAACGACATAATTCACTTGTTTTAAACTCTGTCACGTGCCTTTTACTGTTCCAGCCATAATATCATACTTTAGCCTTAATTGCAAAAACCGTGAAATAGCATGTAGTAAGCACCTCATTTGTCCGGTCGAATTAGCAAATGAACTGTCGGCTTTTTTGGCGGCAGGCAGTTATACGTGTCATCAAATAGGTGATCAAATGACGCTTTATCCCCCTGCAGCTGCTGTATGCGCAGCTTTGGGACGAGGAATCGATCCGGGTGATTTTCATTGTGCCGCAGGCGGTTTTTGAGCGATACGGGGTACCAATGAGCTTGTACAGCGACCGTGCCAGCCGGGCGTTTGGAGCATACGAACCGCACGCTTTAAGACCGGGTGGTCAACAAGCTGCGTGCCGCAGACATCAGCGATGTGGACACCGCCAACCGCTACCTGCGCGAGCATGTGGACGGCAGGCAGAGCATCTGGCTTGGGCCGAGGTGTTTGGAAATCTGCGATTACAAGGCCAGGGGCTTGAAGCCAAGAAGCGCACAGTCAGGAATGCTGCATGACAGGCATGTCACGATGCTTGCTTTAGCGCCTGGAAGATGTGATCATTTTAATCCGTCGATCTATGGGAGATATTTATCCCTTGACAACCGAAGGCCATATAGATGTTAGGTGTTTATTTTTCTCCCGTAAACGTTAATCATCATGCCAAGATGGATAGCATCAATTGCCTTAAGCGACATCAGTGACAATGCGTTTATAATTGGCAGCATCGGTTTGCCTATTTTGGGCATTCGCTTTTCGAAGGTTCTATTTGGTATCCTTGATACCCATTGTATGGCCTCTACTTTATAGCCATGTTTTTCTAATAAGCGGGAAAGGCTATTCGGGTTGAAAAAATTCAAATGCGCAGGAGGACAAATGTAAGGCTCGTTTTTTTGCATAATCATTCGAAAAATACTGCCAAAATTAGGCAATGCTATAGCTATGACCCCATCGTTTACCAATAGTCTATGAGCTTTGCTTAGCCACAAGTTTATATCTAAAGCATGTTCGAGTATTTGACTCATTAATATGGCAGAGAAGGATTCTGCCGAATAATCGAAATCTTCGAATGAGCAAGCAATAGGATTTAACCCTGTAATCTTGCTGGCGATCTTTCTTTCAGTGTCAGCCAACTCCAATGCAATAACATCGAATCCTGATTCCAACGCCTCTTTTGAGAAACAACCATAACCACAACCAATATCTAAAAATCTAGTGTTGGGTATTTTCGAAGTCAGTGACTTGATGGTTTTTATCATTCTCTTGGCATCAATAGTGGAGTTCGGATCATTCTTTTCATTGGAGAGAATTGTATCTAAGTTATGATTTTCACTTGCGTTCTCGCCTTGGCCGTGCCCAAATTTCGAGTAGTATCCTATTAAAAAACCAAGAGAAGGTCTTGGATTGACAAATGCAAATCCACATGATCCACACAAATCAATATTATAGGTATCGATATCCGTTTTTTTTACCCGCCAGCTTCCTATTGCCCCTGAACATATGGGACAAGTTTCATATTTGATTTGTTCTGAAGTGCTTATCATTGAGTTTACTTTTGTGTTTGTGCTTGACGTAACGGCCCACGGCCGGCAAGAACCTTTGATAAACCAACGAACTTCGAACGTTTTGTTCGGCGGGTTTACTCACGTGAATACTATCTTGATCGCACAAGAGGATCAGTTCTCCCGGACTCAATATCTTTCAACTCTTCACATGCCCATCCCGCTCCTTGCTGGCATGCTCTGCGTAAAGACTGTATTTCCATTGCCCGCATCATTTTTCTTTTTATAGGCAGCTCCTTAGCCTGTCTTTCTTTTTTTTCGATTTCCTTTTGTTTTCTGATTTGCTCCATGACATATTTTGGTTGGGGACGCTGAATCTTACCGGATAGTCCGCCAGCTTTTAACAATAAAAAACGCCCCTGAAGCTTTAGCGAACTCTCTATTATAAGTTGCGCCTTCTTATTTTTTTTTACAAAAACTAATGAACGGCGATTGTCAAATAATACATCATTAATATCATTAACCAAGTAACCATATATTTCGTCTTTGTCTTCTTCCGCGACCTTGTCCCTGACGTTTGTCATGAATTTATCACTTAATACTATTGTTTCCAGCACATAATGTGCTACGTCATCAGGAGGTAAATGCTTGTACCTGTATGCAGTCTGAGCTGTAAATTCCATCAACTCAACCAAATTATCTAAGTTTTTGTTGAATTCAACTTTAGAGTCAAAGTTCAGTCCCGATTTTACCAATTCAACATGATCATTAAATTTAGAACTAATATGCATCTCGAATACCTTTGCTGCTAATAAAAAAGCTGCTACAGCAAGGAGAGCAAAGCCGACCTTTTTTGACCATAAAAATTGACGATAACTATGAATAGTTCCTATATTCAACTTCGGAACATGTTTAATCGGTACTGATTTCTTGGGCAGGGTGCCATACTTATTTTCGTAAGGTTGAGAATCCTCAAGAAAAAACAGAATTCTTACTAATGGAACAAGCATCCACCATCCGCTATGGCCTGCATCATGTAGCCTGCGCACTGTAACATTGAACCAGGGACGGAGGTGAGCAATAAAGATTGGCACCCCAACAATCAACGCGGCTTTATGTCCAAGGACGATTTCAAAGATTCTGGATGGCAGCCCTATAATTATTAGAGAAAAAAAGGAAAAATAGAAAAATTCTTTTCTCGTGGAACGACCTCCATTATCTTTTTTTCTTGTCCATGCAAATAGATACCAATTCCATCCCTCAATAAACCAATTTACTTTTTTATTATTGTTTTCTTCCTTTTTGGTGTCTTGATGTGCTATAGACAAATCTGGACTATTAATAGTCTTTTTTGCTTTTGCATAGACAAAACCACATTTTGGACATTCATAATCTGGAGCAAGGTCTGTGGCTTTTCTTATATATTTACATTTTGGACATATTTTAACTCCACTAGTTGGTTTGTTTTGTTTCTTACTTGAAGCAGGTGATCTTTCAGATAAAGGTTCAAGAGATACTAAACAGCCAGCCTTTTCTAAAGCAGATTGGTAGGCAATTGCTGT
>JALVQM010000362.1:10403-11558 GCA_027025615.1 Desulfobacteraceae bacterium
GTTTATCAACTTGCTTGCGTACAATAATCTTCCCGCCTTTAGCTAATATCTGAAATTTAGATGGATCAGTTTTGAAAAGACGGCTAACATTATCAATAACTTTTTGTGGAGAATTTCCTGAGGCGAAGCCTGTAATTACCACACTATAATATGATTCTTTCATCAGGATCCTCTTTTTAGTTAGCCGAACGGAGAGCTCACCAGACGATTAGACGCAAGCCCGAGGGCGCAGCGGATTAGCGGTCTGGTGCAGCGCCTTGATACTAGTTATGGCCTTGCCTCAGATGAAAGGCTTAAGTGGAGTTACCGATTAAACCACAACCTTTCACTCAAAGAAGGCCAACCGTTGAAATTCTACACTCAACAACATTAATATTGCTGCGGCATTGATTTACACGCCCGCAAAATGTACGTGTGTATCATCAATACCACCGCGAAAGTCAAAGTGCACCAGAACATAAAGACCGACCCGCTGTTGTTTTTGTGAACTGGCATTTCCTTACCTGGACGATATCGTCGTCGGCGTCGAATGCGTGTTCTGCTGGTACTGGCTGGCCGATCTGTGTGACCTGCACCAAATTCACTTTGCTTTTGGCCATGCATTATACATGAAAGCCATCCATGGCGGCAAAACAAAAAACGATAAAATCGATTCATACAAGGTCGCCATGCTGCTCAAGGGAGGTAATTCCCCCACCGCCTTGTTCAACTTGCCTCGAACGATGCGACAACCCAGGGTTGGCTGATACCGACAATACGGTCATCACAGCGATGACGGCGATTAGGGATCTCCCTGGATCTGTGCCACCGTTTCTCGATATGACAAGCCTAACTTGTGTTTGATGATCACCGCTCCAATCACCAGACGGGCATCTTTGGTGGGGCGGCCTCGGACTCGCGTTGCAGGACTGACCAATTATTATTCCTTCCGTCCTTTTTTCCCTTTTTCCCAAAGTGTATAAAGCTGCCGGAAGCCCCGGCAGAATGAAGGCGAAAGTACTTACTTGACCTCTTCGAGGTAAGGCGGCAGCCATTTTCCGTCAATAGCAACCTGCCTTGGACCATACATACGTATGACAAGACTGATAACCCCCTTGCCACTGCTTGGCAACCAATTGGCCTCTTTGGCCTTGCCTGGAGATTCGTGCTGGATAT
>JALVQM010000363.1:0-11043 GCA_027025615.1 Desulfobacteraceae bacterium
CACGTAAGCGCCGCAGCAGAAATCTTCATGGGTGGTGGTGACAGTGCCCCGTTTTATCCGGGTGGAGCGGGTTATCAGGTCGATGGCCACGTGGTTTTCATAAACCTTGATGTTCGGGTGGCGCTGGACTTTTTCCACCAGGGCCCGTTCCACTTCCCGGCCTGTCATGTCCTGGGCATGAACAATCCGGTTGCGGCTGTGGCCCCCCTCGCGTCCCAGGTCAAGTCGTTTCGGCTTGTTTCCGTACTTCAGGTTAAACCGGACACCCAGGTCCATCAGTTCCTGGATCAGGCGCGGACCGGAGGAGACCACCATCTTTACCACGTCCGGATTACACAGTCCGTCACCGGCCTTGAGGGTATCGTTGACATGCAGTTCAAAAGAATCGGCCTGGTCGAAAACCGAAGCAATACCTCCCTGGGCCTGGTTGGTATTGGAGTCGGCAACACCTTTTTTGGTTACTACGGCCACGCTGCCGTAATCAGCCACCTTGAGGGCGAACATCAGGCCGGCCACACCTGAACCGATAACCAGAAAATCGCTCTGGATTTGAGTTTCGTCGGATTGGGATGCCGGTTTATTCTTCATTGTGTCAAGGGTTATAACAGAGATGACCTGCGCTTTGACCTGCGGGAGCTCATTCCGATTATCCAGCCGAAAAGCAGGACGCCGGCTCCGCTGAGGAACCATTTTATATTGTGATTGCGTTTCAAGCGCCGGTTTTCTTCCGTTACCGCGGCAGAGGCAGTCTTGATTTTTGCCAGCTGGGCGGTTGTCTTTTCATACTTGGCCTTGAGTCCAAGAAAATCGGAGGCTTCCTTTTTCAAGGTGTTATGAGCGTTTTCAAGTCTGGCCAGCTTGTTGGAAGTCTTCTTCAGGTTTTTTTCAAGGGCGCTTTTTTCTTCCTTAAGGGCAGCTATTTGCTTTATCAGAGCCTGGTTTTCTTCCTGCAGCTTTTGGTACTTGTTCTGCACGCGGGCAAGAATTTTTGCCTTTGGTTCCTGGTCGGTAAGGTAACGGGTCAGTACCCAGCCCTGTTTGCCGTTTTGCAGGCGCACTTCAGTCCACTCTTCACCAGGTGTGACGACTTCCAGTTGCGCTCCTGAACGCAGCAGGGAAATTATCTTGCGGTCGGCTCCCGGTCCGGTACGCATGGTTATTTCAAAGCTGTCTGACACATACATGGTTTGGGCGTAAGCTTCCATGCTGAAAACACAAGTACTGATCAATGTTACAAGAATCCAGATAGCTGCTTTTTTGTTCATAAGCCAGGTTCTCCGTTGGCGCTGATGGGGCGAGACATTTGTAAAATGTCGACGATCACCCGGTTTCTGCATTAGATTCAAATTTAAACTTTCGCCTGGTTTTGTGCAAAACATTTTCCCTCGCAACGAACAAATTTAGCCGTTTATTCCATGTTCGTTTCAAGGTCCATGTTCCGGTTGCGTATTTTGTGGCCAAAGTAGCCTGCCTGTCAATAATTTCTTTAAAAATCGATTAGCTTATGATAATTTTGGAGCTCAAGCAGATTAGATGGACGAGGTGCCGGAGATGATCGTTTTTGACCTGCAATGTAAAAACGGACATACTTTCGAAGGCTGGTTTGATGACAATGCGGCTTACGAAAAGCAGCAGGGCAAGGGCCTGATTGCCTGCCCTGTCTGCAACAGCAGCCAGGTCGTCAAGTTGCCTTCCGCCTTTACCATCAAGAACCAATCCACACCATCAAAGCCGCCTGAAAAACCGTCGGCAGCCGACCTGGAACGGATGGGGCAGCAATTGGCCAAATACCTGGACAAGCACTTTGACAACGTGGGTCCGGATTTTGCCAAGGAAGCCCTTAAGATCCATTACGGTGTTTCCGAACCGCGTAATATCCGGGGTGTCAGCACACCCCAGGAAGAAGAAACCCTGCGCCAGGAAGGAATCCAGTTTCTGAAGCTGGCCCTGCCCCCGTCGTCATCATCGTCGTCTTCCTCGTCATCATCGGATTCAGACATTTAGCCCCTTATCTATCGGTTTGCCAGGCGCCAGGCAAGGGCTGTCATCCGTTTGCGGCTTGAGTTGTTACGGATTGCCACCTGGACCGCCTTGGCAGAGCCGACTATGATCACTTTTTTGCTGGCCCGGGTTATGGCGGTATAGAGCAGGTTACGTTGCAAAAGAACGTAATGCTGGGTTAGAAGCGGCAAAATTACCACCGGATATTCAGAGCCCTGGGACTTGTGGACCGATATGGCATAGGCCAGGGACAGGTTGTCGATTTCAGCCAGGTCGTAAGTAACATTTTTGTGATCGTAACTGACGGTAAGCAACTGGGCCTGCGGGTCGAGGGAAACCACCTGGCCGATGTCCCCGTTGAAAACTTCCTTGGAATAGTCGTTGACCAGTTGCATTACTTTGTCACCTGGCCGGAAGGGCAGGGTATGCTTGTTCTGTTTGCCGGGGTTAAGGGCGGACTGGAGAACCCGGTTGAGGTTGACCGTTCCTACAATGCCGCGGTGCATGGGGACCAGCACCTGGATATGACGTTTAGGGTCGATTCCCCTTTGCCCGGCAAGCCCGCCGGTGCACAATTGCACTACGCAACGGACAACTTCTTCGGGAGTTTGCCTTTCGATAAAACAGAAGTCCCGGGGATGGCCAGGGTCCCATGGCGGCAGGTCCGGCATCAGCCCTGTTCTTACCTTGTGGGCACTGGTGATTATACTGCTTTCGGCTGCCTGCCGGAAAACGGTGTTCAGCTCAAACGATTTTACCATGCCGGAATCCAGCAGATCGGAAAGGATGTTGCCCGGACCGATGGCCGGTAACTGGAATTTGTCACCCACCAGGATAAGTTGGGCACTGAACGGCATGGCCCGAACCAGGTGATACATCAGGGAAAGGTCGATCATCGAGGCTTCATCCACGATGACCGCATCGCATTCAAGGGGGTCGTCCGGTCCCCGTTCAAACGTGCCTGCCCCAAGGTTATACCCCAGGGTTTTGTGAATGGTTGCCGCCGGGTGCCGGGCTGTTTCGGCCAGGCGGCGGGCGGCCCGCCCGGTGGGAGCTACCAGGAGAACCTTTTTTCCCCGCTGTTCGAGGATCGCCGTAAGGCTGCGGACCAGGGTTGTCTTGCCGGTTCCAGGGCCACCGGTGATTATGGCCAGCGGAAGTTGGAGGGCGCCTTCCAGGGCCTGGAGCTGCTCGTCAGACAGCTTGATGGCCAGGCGTTGAACAACGGTGGTGGCAGGGTCCTGGTTGCCTGCAGGAATATCAGGGGCTATGCCCAGGCGGGCGATCAAACGCCCGGCAAGTTCACTTTCAGCCTGGTGCAACAGGGCGGGGTAGACAACGGAGGTACAATCGACGGTGTCCCTGACCAGGCGGCTGTCTTGTTCAAGTTGATCCAGGGCGGTGTTCAGGCTGTGAAAGTCCAGGCCGAAGCGCGCATCGCAGGCCGCCAGCAGATCATCGTAGGCAATGAAGGTGTGGCCGTCGTCGGCAGCGGTTTCCAGCAGGTGGCAGACACAGGCCGCGGCCCGGCGGCTTTCCGGGACCTGGGTTTCAATGTTTTTTGCCAGGGCTTCGGCGATCCTGAAGCCGGTCCTGGGCCAGTCATCGGCCAGGCGGTAAGGATCTTTCAGCAGCACCTGTTCCCAGCTTTCGCCGTACAGGGAAAATATCCGGGCTCCGTGAACCGGATTTGCGCCGATGCTGCGCAGCAGTTGACTGAGCTTGCGAACTGCAAGACGCTGGTTCCAGCTTTCTGCAATTTTTTCAGCGCTCTGAGGTCCGATCCCCTTAACCCTGGTTAACTCTTCGGGAGTCTTTTCAAGCACCCGGAAAATATCTTCGCCAAAGTGTTGCACCAGGCTGCGGGCCATTTTGGGACCTATGCCCTTTATGGCCCCGCTTGCAAGGAAACGTTCCAGGCTTTCAAGGTCCGCGGGCTGGATCATCCTGAAGTCTGCAAAGCGGAATTGCTGGCCGTAGCGTGGGTGCTTTTCCCACTTGCCGGTCAATTGGACTTTTTCACCTGGACGGGGGGCGGGCAGATGGCCCAGGATTGTAATCATGCCCAGGGGCTGGCCGGTATCCAGACGGGCGATTGTGAAATGGTTGTCCGGATTATGAAACGTTATCCGTTCAATATTGCCGGAAAGCCGGACAGCACTGGATTGTTCCATTCTTTTCACCTGGATCACCCCAGCCCTAAAAGCCAGTTAACCGCTTCCAGCAGGTTGTTAAAAATTCTGTCCGGCGCCTGTCCGCTTGCCTCAAGCCGGGCAAGGGCATCCTGCAGGTTGCCGGTACGGACCAGCAGAGCCAGGCCACACCCGGCAGCCCGGGCCGCCTGGATGTCCTTGGCGTTGTCACCGATCATTACCGTCCGGCCGAGATTTAAACCGTACTTGTCGGCCGCCTGCCTGATTAATCCAGGCTTGGGTTTGCGGCAGGGACAATTTTCGTCGGGGCGGTGGGGGCAGAAAAAGATGTCCCTGATACGGCCACCGGCCTTTTCAACCCTGGAGAGCATTTCCCGGTGAATCCGCTTGAGGGTGTCAGGGGTGATAATACCGCGTCCGATGGCGGACTGGTTGGTGATTACAAACACCGGCAGATTGTGCCTGGCAAGCAAAGCCAGGGCTTTAAGGCTGCCTTCAATCAGGCGGAATTCTTTGAGGCTTTTGACGTAATCAGGACGATCCTGGTTGATAACCCCGTCCCGGTCTAGAAAAACAGCCTCTATGGGGAAGGTTGGGCTCATTCGGCTACGATAAAAGTTTCCGGAAAACCGTTTTCCATGAGGTGACGTTCGTACTGCTGGGCGGTTGCCAGGTCGCGGCAAAGTCCCACCCTCACCCTGTAAAAAGTTTGTTTACCATCGTTGAAGACCACGATGTGAGCGTTTTTGTACAACTGGTTGAGCCTGTTTACCAGGCGCCGGGCATTTTGGGGGTCAGTAAATGCCCCGATCTGGAAGGTGAAATTGCCCGAGTAATAGTCAAGCGGTTTGTAGGCTGGACCTTGTCCTGTTTTAGCCCTGGTGGAAGCGCCCAGGGCCACGATTTCCACCGGGGCAGTGCCTGGTCCCACCATACCGAGTTTTTTTGCGGCGGCAAAAGAAAGGTCAATTATTCTGCCGCGAACAAAGGGGCCCCTGTCGTTCACCCTGACCGTTACCTTTTTCCCGTTGGAAAGGTTGGTTACCTGGACCCAGGTCCCCAGGGGCAGGGTCTTGTGGGCGGCCGTCATGGCGTGCATGTTGTATATTTCTCCGCTGGAAGTGTGCCGGCCGTGAAATTTCTGCCCGTACCAGGAAGCCAGGCCGCGCTGCCTGAAGTTGCCTGCCTTGGCCATGGGCTTGTACCAGGTTCCATCCACCCGGTAAGGCCGGGGCTTGCCTTTGGCCACGGGTGGTGGGGCAGGGGTGCTGCAGGCAGCCGCCACGGCTGCTGCAACCATCAATACCAGCAAGCGGAATTTGACCAGGGTATGCATATTGTTGTTTTCAGCCGTCCTTTTTTCAGCCCTTGTTCAACGCTATTTTGATCACGTCCATCATTTTGTCGACAAAGTGAAAACGAATCTGCTTGCGGACTTTTTCCGGGATATCCACAAGGTCTTTTTCATTCCACTTGGGCATAATGATGGTTTTTATCCGGGCCCGGTGGGCGGCCAGCACCTTTTCCTTGATGCCACCAACGGGCAATACCTGGCCCCTGAGGGTGATTTCGCCCGTCATGGCAAGATCCTTGCGGATGGTTTTATTGGTCAGCAGAGATACCAGGGCCGTCAGAATGGTTACCCCGGCCGAAGGCCCGTCCTTGGGGATGGCGCCTGCCGGCACGTGAATATGGATGTCGTGGTGCTCAAAAAAATCTTCATCGATGGAAAGCTGCCTTGCATGGGAGCGGATGAAACTCAGGGCGGCTGTAGCCGATTCTTTCATCACGTCACCCAGCTGGCCGGTAAGGGTGAGTCCCTTTTTGCCTTTCATGGCGGTGGCCTCGATGAAAAGCAAATCTCCACCGGTGGGTGTCCAGGCCAGGCCCATGGCGATTCCCGGAGTGGTGAGGCGGGTCTTGGCCTCCGAAGTAAAGCGGATCGGCCCCAGGTACTCGGCCAGGTCGTCGACCTTGATGGTGATTTTTTTACTTCTGCCTTCGGCCACCTTGGCAGCTACGCCGCGGCAGATGGCGGCGATTTCACGTTCCAGGTTACGCAGGCCGGCCTCCCGGGTATAACCGGAGATGATCCGGCGTACGGCCCCGGTGCTGAATTGAATCTGGCTGGCCTTGAGCCCGTGGGCCTTGCGCTGCCTGGGAATCAGGTAGCGCTGGGCAATTTTAATCTTTTCATCTTCGGTGTAACCCAGCAGTTCCAGCACTTCCATCCGGTCCCGCAATGCAGATGGAATGGTATCCAGAACGTTGGCCGTGCAGATGAACATTACCCTGGAAAGATCAAATGGCACATCCAGGTAATGATCGGAAAAAGTGTAATTCTGCTCCGGGTCGAGCACTTCCAGCAGGGCCGAGGAAGGATCGCCGCGGAAATCACTTCCGACCTTGTCGATTTCATCCAGCATGAAAACCGGGTTGTTGGTTCCGACCCGGCGCAGGCCCTGGATTATTCTTCCCGGCAGTGCGCCGACGTAAGTGCGGCGGTGGCCCCTGATCTCAGCCTCATCCCGGACGCCTCCCAGCGAGATGCGGTGAAACTTGCGGCCCAAGGCCCGGGCAATGGAAGCTCCCAGGGACGTCTTGCCGGTACCCGGGGGGCCCACGAAACACAGGATGGGACCCTTGGAGTCAGGCTTCAGTTTGCGCACGGCCAGGTATTCGATGATCCGTTTTTTTGCCTTTTCAAGCCCAAAGTGGTCTTCATCCAGTACTTTGCGGGCCT
This sequence comes from Desulfobacteraceae bacterium, assembly GCA_027025615.1. Taxonomy (GTDB): domain Bacteria; phylum Desulfobacterota; class Desulfobacteria; order Desulfobacterales; family Desulfosarcinaceae; genus JALVQM01. The sequence goes on from JALVQM010000363.1 coordinate 6,898, forward strand.
TTTTGATATCCAGGTTATCCTGGGTGCTTTTTTGCCAGGGAAGCTCGGTCAGCCAGTCAAGGTAGGTGGAGGTGACCGTATATTCGGCCGAAGACGGGTGCATCTTGGACAAACGTTTCAGTTCGCGTTCGGCTTCCTTGAGGGCTTCAGGCGGCAGTTTTGCCTCCTTTATCTTGGCCCGGTACTCTTCGATTTCTACCGATTCGTCTTCGCTTTCGCCAAGTTCTTCCTTGATAGCCTTGAGCTGCTGCCGCAGGTAGTATTCCCGCTGGCGTTTGTCCATATCGCCCTTGACCTGGTTCTGGATCTTGTGGCCCAGCTCAAGGATGTTCAATTGGTGGTTGACCTGCTTGGTGACTTCCCGCAGCCTTTGATTGGTGTCGAGGATTTCCAGTATTTTTTGCTTTTCTTCGGCCGAGGTGTTTATGGTGGAAGCGATCATGTCGGCCAGGGTGCCGGGCTCTTTCAACGAGTTTGCCATCTGGATAATTTCCGGCGGAAGCCCCGGAGAAAGTTCAACCACCCGGGCAAACTGTTTCAGTATGTTCGATACCAGGGCCGCGGTTTCATCGGTCATTTGCTCGACTTCTTCCAGGTGTTCGACCGTGGCCTGAAGGTACGGCTTGGTTTGCTGGTATTGCTTGATGCGGAAACGACCCAGCCCCTGGACCAGCAGCTGGGCCTTGTTGTCCTGGGTCTTGGCCATTTTAAGGATAAGGGCGCTGGTTCCAACCCTGGCAAGGTGGCGCTTTGGGTCCAGCTCTGCATCATCGGGTTTGCTGGAAACCACAAGGCCGATGATCCGGTTGCGGTCCATGGCCTCGTCCACCAATTGGACTGAATCAGCCTGCATTACAGCCAGGGGCAGTACCATTTTGGGAAACAGGGCAGCTTCGTATAAAGGCAAAATCGGTAAAACCCGGGGCAGGTTTTCCGGGTTAAGATCCGGGGTTGGACGCCCTTCAGGCATGGCTTCCTCCTTTACCGTTTTTCATGGCGGTTAAGCTTGGCAACAACGATCATCCTGGATGTCGACAGCAGGTTGCAGGGATCAACCTTCCATGATCGGTATCTTGTGTGTCTTGTGCAGGTGAAGCTTGGTCAGCCTTATCTTCAGCATTCCGTTGCGGTAAGCTGACACTACGTTTTCCGTGTCCACCGGGCAAGGCAAGTAGAGAATTCGTTCGAAACTGCCATACTGGATTTCAGCCAGACGATATTTGCCATTGGGGCCTTTGGGGGTTTCGTGGCGCTGGCCGTAAATCCGAACTGCCTTGGAATTGATTTCAACCTCCAGGTCATCTTTTTCAACTCCGGCAATCTCGGCCAGAATGACAATTTCATCATCGGTTTCGACCATGTCCATGGGAGGATTCCAGCCGCATTCACGGCATGCAAACATGGGGCTGACCGGCCGGGGCCGGAAAATATCCTCGATGGTCTTTTCGATCCTGGCACCGATACGATCAAAATCATCGTCCAGTTTGATTTTGATGTAGTTCATGGTGTGCTCCTGTGGCTTGCTGATAACTGTATCTCATTTCCGTATTTGACCGGCAGCAGAAAAAAGCGGCGATTTTCCCCGACGGTGCTCCCGCAGCCGGTGCTGTCGCCATAATAATAGGTATTGATGAGCTGATGTGCAATATTTTTCAGCATCTTGGCCCAAAGGTTGACCGGTCGGACAGTGAAATTTTGCAAACATGATCGTGAAGCTTAACAGTTTCGGGCTGTCACCAGGGTCAAAATCAGGGCACGGGGCAATTCCATGGTGAAGTCTGCCAAATGGCGTGCATCCAGTCTGATCTGAAACATGGAAAAGCCTTCGTCCTCGTTATCACCGGCGGAGTTTTCAAAAGCGAAGATCAGAGAATTTCCAAGGCTGAAATCCACTCCGCCCCACTGTAAATTATAAAGGCTTTTAATCCCGCCGCCGTAAATATGGTTGGTTGCCGATTGTTCGTAAGCCAAGGTAACGGGCAGCGGCAAGAGAACTGGAATGCATGGGGATGCTCAACAGTAAAGCCGGCAATATGAAGATCAGCAATCTTAATCGCATGATTCAGTTCAGTAAATCGAATCCTCATCTGTCTTAAGCTGTCTGTTGTTACCTGCCGCCGGATGCTTAAGTGTAGAAGCCGGATAAGTTTTCGGGGGCTGATGATTCAACGCCTTTTCTCAGTGACCAGGTTTACAGGATGGATCGTCCAGTTGTTGCTCAATCCATCCCATAATCAACGCCACAAGATAATCAATTTCTTTGTCATCCAGAGCCCTGCCCTTTTGGATACCATGCCATTTCTGGATGCATCCGCGGCAGCATGTGGCGGTGGCATGTTGGGCGATGAAGACCGGGTGGCCTTTCATCGGTGTCTGTTTGCCGTCATTTTTCGGAAAAGCAGGCGCAACCCTGGAAGTTACAAATTGATAAGCGTGTTCTTTGACAGCTTCAAGACTTTTGGTGGTGATGTATTCCAGGTCTTTTTGGGATAGTCTGAATTTTGACCTGAATCTGGATCTTCTGAGGGAGACAAGCTTTTGAGCTATACTTGAATCTTGCAGAGTCATTTTCAATATCCGTTAAGCGCCAATCAAGGCGTTGGTTACTTAAGATCGTTCTTTGTGTTCAAATTTTCGCAGCCGGTCAATGGAAAAAAACAATGTTGATATCTTTATCACCACCTCTGGGATCATAATAGTCACGGGCAACCATGGGCTCAATGGACTGTTTCGATACCAGACATGTAGCCCGACATCTTTACAGGGGCTGGTCTTTTCATGAAAGCCATAGTAAGAATAATAGTAATGATGCAGAACTTTCAGCAAAAGGAGCCAAAATGTCAAATCCAGGGGCTTTAAGACAACTGGAAAATCGGGCAGTTCTTGCAATCAGTGTGTTCTGGATAGCGGTTTTGTTGACCGTTATGGCTGCCACGGCTGCGGCTGCCGGGCTTTCTGAATTTAACGACAGGGTCGAAGATGCGCTGCAAGGCGATTGGGGCAAAATCAACTTCAATATCCGCTGGCGTTTTGAATATGTGGATCAGCAGGGCAAGGAAATCGCCAAGGGAGATCCCATCCGCCTGCGCCTGGGCTATTTGACACCAAAATGGAAGGCGTTTCAGGCATATGGAGAATTCGAGGGCAACACCCCGGTTTTTCTGGACGACTATAACAGCTTGCGAAACGGCAAGACCCGGTATGCCGTCATTGCCGATCCTGACAAGGCCGAACTCAACCAGGGCTGGCTGGCATTTTCAGGGATCCAGGATACCCTTGTCAAGGCGGGCCGCCAGAAAATCGTTTTCAACAATCATCGTTTCATCGGCAATGTCGGCTGGCGGCAGATGGAACAGACCTACGATGCTGCTTTGATTGTTAACCAGACCTTAAAAAACGTGGATTTAAAAGTCGCCTTTATCGCCAATGTCAGAACGATCACAAGCACCGATGTCAATATGAAATCTCCGCTGCTCAACATTGGATATACTCTCAGCGGCATTGGCAAACTAACCGGCTACGGCTACTGGCTGGACTACGATGATGCCGACAACAGCGGTCCGTTCTCTTATGCTTTTTCAACCCAAACATACGGCATCCGGTTTAACGGATCCACTGACATGCTTGGAGATTTTGACCTGCTTTACACGGCGGAATACGCCTACCAGTCAGATTATAAAAACAATCCGGTGGATTACAATGCCAATTATTTTCACTTTGTCGGCGGGATCAAGATACCCAAGGCAGGAGCCCGATTATCGAATGTGATTGCCAAAATCGGCTGGGAATATCTTGGATCGGACAATGGCGTGGGGTTGAAGACCCCGCTGGGGACCAATCATGCCTTCCAGGGCTGGGCGGACCAGTTCCTGGTAACACCGCCGGACGGGGTGGTGGATATGTATGGCGCAGTGGGCACTTCCCTTGCGGGTGTAAATCTGCTGGGCGTATACCATCAGTTCGACGCGGCCAAGGGCGGCGCGGACTATGGAAACGAAATAGATTTCCAGGTCTCCAAGACATTTGCCAAGCGTTATTCGTTGCTGGTCGCCTACGCCAACTATTTCGCCAACGATTATAAAAGCGACACCTGGAAATTCTGGTTCCAGGCAGGAGTCAGTTTTTGATACTTGAAGCGTTTTAATG
>JALVQM010000363.1:11053-11542 GCA_027025615.1 Desulfobacteraceae bacterium
ACTCGAACTGGCGATCTTCCCGCATGATATGCGGGACGTTCTAACCAGGACTGAACCTATGGTCCATTAATCAAGGCCTCAATGAACGATTTGCGCTTACGTGCTTTGATCTGATTTTCGCGTCTGACGGCGCTGGATCTGTCCGGGAACTGTTCAGAATAGACTAATTTCCAAGGGCGCTTTGCTTTAGTGTACTTAGATCGGCCTTGGTTATGGCGCTCAAACCGGTCTTTAAGATTGCCGGTTGAGCCTACATAAAAACTTCCATCTTTCAGACTTTTTAATATGTAAACAAAATATGCCATTATAAAAACAAAAGGCCTGCACCCATAACGGCAATAACAGGCCTTATTAAAAAATGGCGGGGACGACGAGACTCGAACTGGCGACCTTCCCGCATGATATGCGGGACGTTCTAACCAGGACTGAACCTATGGTCCATTAATCAAGGCCTCAATGAACGATTTGCGCTTACGTGCTTTGATCTGA
>JALVQM010000364.1:0-559 GCA_027025615.1 Desulfobacteraceae bacterium
GTATCATGTCAAGCTCCTTCTGTTACAACTTCCCCTGCAGGTAGTCACCTGGATATTAAGAGATGTATATATCAACGGTGAAACTTTCACCATGAACGGAAAGCGTGTCCGGTTGGAAAAAGTAATAAGCCCTGATGAACCGGCGGCCGAGGCCGACGATAACGGCAACAATACCGCTTCTGAAACCGCTTCCAGCCAGGCAAAGGTCATCGCTTTAAACGATCTTCGCAAGCGCTGATGGAACAAACCGAACAAATAGTCCTTTCGGCTTCGAGGCGGACCGATATTCCCGCTTTTTTCATGCCCTGGTTCATGGATGGTATCAAAGAAGGAGGCTTCACGGTTACCAACCCTTTCAACGGCCGTTGCAGGCGAGTCCAAGCAACGCCCCAATCGATCCATACCATAGTTTTCTGGTCAAAAAACTTCGGCCCCATGCTGGAAAACCGTTGGGATTTTGAATTGCTTGAAAAAGGATACCGGCTTTTTTTCCATTTCACCATCAACTCGGAGCAAAAATTCCTTGAACCCGGACTGCCTCCACTTCCAGAGCGCCTGG
>JALVQM010000364.1:569-3911 GCA_027025615.1 Desulfobacteraceae bacterium
CAACTTGCCCGGCTTTGCCGGCTGCATGGGTCTGAAAAAATCCAGTGGCGTTTTGATCCGGTATGTCACTGGAGGGACCCAAACGGCAGGCCCAAGAACAATCTCAAGGACCTTGACCGTATCGCCGCTGCAGCCCAAGCCTGCGGACTGAAAAGTTGCGTGACGAGTTTTGTCGATCTTTATCCCAAGGTCTTGAAAAGGATGAAAGCCAGCCCGGTCACTCTTTTTGATCCCGATCCGGAAGCCAAACTTTCCCTGCTGCTTTCCATGGAAGCGACCCTGGCAGGCAGGGGAATCAAATTGCTGACCTGTTGCGAAAAGCAGGTTGTCGACCGGCTGCCGGAAACGTCACGGGTAAATAGCGGGGGCTGTATCGACGGCCGCCGCCTGGTTAAGGTGCACGGTCCCGGAATAAGCCTGCGCCGTGACCGGGGACAAAGAACTAAAAGCGGCTGCCAGTGCTCTGTAGCGGTAGATATCGGCGACTACCGGCTCCATCGCTGCCGCCACAACTGCCTGTATTGCTATGGTCAACCGGCGGCCGTCGGTTCCGCCGGACTACAAAACTGAAATTCCATGAGTAATCAGGTTAACATGCCGACAGCCAGAGCCGGCTTTCAAATTGGCGCACTTAATGTTGCCAACCCCACCGTCCTTGCGCCTCTGGCCGGGATAACCAACCTGCCCTTGCGCCTGCTGGCAAAAGACTTCGGCTGCGGCTTGGTTTACTCGGAAATGGTCAGTGCATACGGGCTGTTCTACGGCTCCACCAAAACCCGCAGCTTGCTCGACACCTGTGAACGGGAAGCACCTTTGAACATCCAGCTTTTCGGATCCGATCCTGCCATCATGGCCGATGCAGCCGCCATGGCCGTGGAAGCCGGAGCTGGAGCAGTAGACATCAACCTGGGCTGCTCGGTCAGGAAAATCCTGAAGTCAGGTTCGGGTTCGGCCCTGATGAAGGATCCTGACCGCGCCGAAGCCATTTTCAAGGCCGTACGTAAAGCAATTGACGTGCCCCTGACCATCAAGTTACGTTCGGGCTGGGACCCTTCGGGTCGTGAGGCAGAAAACGTCGCCATGCTGGCCCAGGACTGCGGGGTGGATGCGGTTGCTCTTCACCCGCGCACCGCCCGCCAGGGCTTCAGTGGCCGGGCGGACTGGTCCCTTATAGCAAGGCTGAAAAAATTGCTCACAATCCCGGTTATCGGCAACGGTGATATAAACTCCGCCCAAGATGCATTGGAGATGCTCAGACAAACAGGATGTGATGCCGTCATGGTCGGCAGGGCGGCGGTGGGCAATCCTTTCATCTTTACCCAGATTCTGGCGCTTCTGGAAGGCAGGTCACCCCAGAAAGTCGAGTTCCATCAAAGAATCGATGTCATGCGGCAATACGTACAAGATTCTGTCCGCTACCTGGGCGAAAAAACAGCCTGCTTCGTATTGCGCAGCCGGTTGTGCTGGTTTGTCAAGGGATTGCCAATGGCTGGATATTTCCGGCGCAGCATCCGCCATCTGGAATCAGAAAAGCATGTCCTGGAACTTATAGCAGCCTACGAGCAACAACTTGCTCAGGCCACCGGGGAAGGTGCCGGGTTTTAGCCAACAGTCAAATAAGTTTCTGCGACAATACAAGTTCAGCGCACCGGAACGGCAATGTCTCCCACCTGGACCGGGCCCTGTGCCCTGGCCCGGCAGTAGGCCGGGAATACCTTTTCGACCACCAGCTGCCCTTTACGGAAACCGGGAACGACAAAAGATTCACCCTGGACACCGGTAATAACCCGTTGGATTCCGAAAACAGCCAGTCGATCACCAGGGGCAACACCAGCCCGCTTACCGGCCGGTAACGCCACCTGATCGTCCTCAACAGCAGCCAGGGTAACCTGCCACTTAAACTTGTCCAGGGCCTTGGCCACTTTTTTTGCCACTGCATTGGCCCGCTTCAAAAGCGCTTCTTCAACAGAGTCAGGTGCCATCCAGTCCCGGGTGCCGAAGTAGTCGTAGTCATCCTGGTCCACCCTGACCTTGACCTCTTCACTCAGCCTCAACAGCCTGGCTGCAGTTACCGGATCAAAAACGTCTATCATAAGATAGGACAACATGTAAAAGCGGTCCCTGCGCCACCAAAACATACCTTTTTTCTCGGAAAGCGGAACGAATGATTCCAGGCTGACAATCACAAGGGCCTGGAAACCGTCCAGGCGTGCCTCCTGGGCCAAGGCCATGTTGTCAAGGGTTCCCAAATCGGTAGTGGGCATCTCCTCCAGGTAATCTGGAAAATCCGGATCACCCTGCTTGACCAACAGTCCCTTGCCCATTTTTTTTTGTAACCGTTTGACAAGAATCTCGCGTAACTGTTGGATTAACTCTTCCTGCTTTATCCCTGTCCGGTCAAATACAACCAGGGCCACGACCTTGGCGTAGCGGTCATAAGTTTTGGCTTCCAGCAATGATTCCCCGACAGGGGAACCCGCTTTGCCCCATCCACAGCCCTGAACCAGGAGCAAGGCCAAAACAAGCCCAAACACAAGAGGCAAGCCAAACGGTCTGCCATCAATCGGCTTCCTGGTCATTATCTTTCTCCATGTTCGGCCCAAACCTCGGTACTTATACCGCCACGTGCGGTAAAATGTCCCTCGACTTTCATCCAGCGCGGGGCCAGCACAGCCACCATATCATCCAGGATCCGGTTCACCAGGTGCTCGTAGAAAATACCCACGTTACGGTATTGGAGCAGGTAGTACTTGAGTGATTTGAGTTCGATTATCCTGTCCTCCGGGATATAGCTTATCACTATGGTGCCGTAATCCGGCAGGCCGGTCATGGGGCAGACGGATGTAAACTCCGGTTGACGGATAGTGATCACCACCCTGCGCCGCCCCTTGTAACCGTATTCTATGGGATCCAGGCAATCGGTCTTGACTGTTTCCGGTGCCCGGCGCTGGTAATTAACCGAGTATGACTTATTGGTTACCATGATTTTGTCCTAAGATCTCATTCAATATTATCTGTTTTTCAACCCTTGCTTGCACCGCCCTGGACAGAAGTTGTCCGTTAATATTAAAACCACCCCGAACTGTCAAACAAAGGCTGACATGTAACTGCTTTTAAACCCTCCAGCGGTTCAGGGTCCTTGACATGCCTTTTGCAAACCGTTACCAACATGGACGATATTCAGTTTCCGGCTTGGCAAAGTTATCAAATAAAAAGGAAAAACCAATGAAAAAAAAACCTATCGAAGAACTCATCCTCAGGGCCAGCAAGGAAATAGTTGTCAAGTTTATCGAAGTCGGCCGGGTGTCGCCCACCAGCTTTTCGGAGGCCTTCCCCAATATT
>JALVQM010000365.1 GCA_027025615.1 Desulfobacteraceae bacterium
CCGGGTACAGATCGCTTTTTTCGGTGGAAACTTTTTGGGTCTTGATAAAGTCGATGCAAAAAGATTGCTTGGCTGGTCTCAGCAATGGGTGGACCGGCGCAAGGTAGACGGAATCCGTTTTTCCACTAGGCCGGATACCATAAATTCGGCGACTCTGGATATTCTGAAAAAATTCTCTGTTGAAACCATCGAACTGGGCGTTCAGTCAATGAACGACAAAGTTTTGATCGCTTCGGCCCGTGGCCATAGCGCGGCTGATACCAGGAAAGCGGTCAGCCTCATCAGGCAATGCCTGCCGGACTGTGAGCTGGGTATTCAATTGATGATAGGGCTGCCACAAGATACTCACCAACAAGCCCTGGATTCGGCCCGGACCGTAGTTTCCCTCAAGCCGGATTTTGTCAGGATTTACCCCACCCTGGTATTGGCTGACAGTCCATTGGCGACGCTTTACCGCCAGAACAAGTACGTCCCCCTTGGCCTTGACCAGGCGGTGGAACTTTGCGCCAGGATTTTCTGCATTTTCAAACATCGCGATATAAATGTAATCCGCATGGGATTGCAGGCCACCGATGAGCTCCAACGGCCGGGCGCCATCCTTGCCGGTCCCTTTCATCCTTCCTTTGGCCAGCTGGTACTGTCCAAAATCTGCCTGGAAACAATTCTGGCCACCTTGGCCGGTCCAATGGCAGGTCAACAACTTCAACGCCTGGCGGCGCATCCTTCAATGGTTTCATGTGTTAGAGGCCAGCACAATTCCAACCTGTCTTGCCTGGAATCCCTTGGCAGAATTTTTTCCGGCACGATTGAATCCGACACATCCCTGAACCCTGATCAACTGACCATCAATGATCGGCATGTAACCATTTGTTATAAGAATTAAACAAGCCGCCGGAATCCAACGGGTAAGAAAATTTCTTACAGCAAAATCAGAATTCATCCAATTGATATGCTTTGTCCTGCCTGTTAAGCATAATCGCAAGGGGAAGAAAGCTATCCTACCGCATAATAAACATTGGAACCAACCGTATGTACGGCATGCGGTAACCCTTTAAACCATCAATCTACCACAAACCCCAAAGGAGAGAACTATGCGCAACTACCGTGTCATTGCTACCCTGGCTGCAATCTTAATGGTGGCCGCCCTGTTTGCAGTTCCTGGAACAGTTCAGGCTAAAAAACTATTGGTGTTTGCCGGCGGTCCGGCTGGAGGTACCTTCCAGATCGTCGCCAATGCAGTGCAAACCTACAAGCCGATTAAAGCCATGAAAAAATACCGGGTTATCGCCCAATCTTCCGGAGGGTCCACCGAGAACCTGCGCAAGGTCAATTCAGGAAAGGCCCAGTTCGGGGTAGTATATTCCGGCCATGTTTATGCCGGTCGCATGGGGCTGATGGTAAACGACCCCAAGAAGTACACCAACGTCATGGCAGTGGCCTACCTTTACGGCGCACCGGCCCAGCTGGTAGTCAGGGCTGACTCGGGCATAAAAAGTGCAATGGACCTTGTGGGTAAAAAGGTAGGCGTGGGCAATGCCGGCTCCGGGGCTTACAGTTTCTGCGAAATGTTCTTCACCCACCTGGGAATCTGGGACAAGATCGAGCGCAACGCAATGGGATACAACGACGCGGCAGCCGCATTCGGAAACAACCAGCTTGATGCTTTCTGGCTGTTTACCGCCTATCCCAGCGGGGCCGTCATCCAGGCCGCCCAGATGAACGATATTGCCTTGATCGACGTTGCCGCCGATGCTGAGAAAAGCGGTTTTTTCGAAAAGTATAAAAATTTCCAAAAAGCTGTAATCCCGGCCGGCACTTACCGGGGAGTAAATTACGATGTTGGCTCCTTTTTTGATGCAACCTTGTGGGTTGCCAACAAAAATACCCCGGCCGATGCTGTTTATCAAATTCTCAGCAAAATCTTTACCGATGAAGGACTCAAGTGGATGGTAAGCCAGAAAAAAACTTTCAAAGCCATGAGTGTTAAAGACGGAATCAAGGGAATTGCAACCCCCTTGCATCCTGGAGCCGAAAAGTTCTGGCGCGAAAAGGGCTTGATCAAGTAATCGGTCTTCCACTACCCCCAAAGCAACACATGGAACCGATGAGAATTTGAGACCGGGGTTGGCCCATGCCAGCCCCGACCCTTTTGGGCCGGATCAATCTTAACAACAACCCCTCAACTTTTACTGTTCAGGTGAAAGCGTGTACGAAAAACTCAGTAAACCGGAAAAAATCGTATTCGACGTACTGGCCGTGGCCCTGGTTCTGTTTTACTCCTACTCGGCAGTTCTCAAGCCTGCCGCCACCCAGTACCACCGCGGAATCTACGTCCTGATAACCTACGTCCTGGTTTTCCTGGCCTATCCATCCAAGTCCAAGGCCCTTCGTGCCCTGGACTACCTGTTGATCCTGGCCTCGATCGTCACCATCGGCTACTGGATGCTAAACTTCGAAGTGATCAATTACCGCACCGGTGCCGAGACCCCACTGGATATGGCCATTGCAGTGGTGGGCGTATTGATTGGAATTGAACTTGCCCGCCGGGTTGTAGGCAACGCTTTCGTCATCCTGGGTACGGCCATGCTACTTTACGGAGTTTACGGGGCCTACATGCCTGACCTGTTCGCCCATGCCGGCGACAGTTTCGCCGGTCTCTGCACCACTATATTTTACCGCAGCGACGGCGTTTTCGGTATCATGGCCAATGTATTGGCAACTTACGTAATATTGTTCGTGCTTTTCGGTGCCTTCCTGGACAAGTGCGGAGCCCAGCGTTTTTTCATCGACTTTCCCCTGGCTGCCGTGGGTCATAAAGTTGGAGGACCGGCCAAGGTTGCAGTGATAGCAAGCGGTCTTTTTGGATCGATTTCCGGAAGCGCAATAGCCAACACCGTTTCAACCGGCACTTTCACCATCCCCATGATGAAAAAGGCCGGTTTCAAGCCCCACATCGCCGGCGGTATCGAACCGGCCGCTTCCATCGGCGGCATGTTCATGCCACCAATCATGGGAGCCGGCGGATTCATAATGGCCGAATTGACCGGGGTTCCCTATTCCAGAATTATGCTGATCGGGCTGTTTCCGGCCGTAATGTACTTTTTCAGCGTCTTTGTCATGGTTCACTACGAAGCCAAGATCCATAAAATCGTCGGTGAACCATACAAACACAGCGCCTTGGAAATACTCAAAAAACAATGGTTCTACACCCTTCCCCTGATCGTCATAACGATCTTTATGCTCACAGGCTATTCGCCGGGCTATGCAGCCATCCTGGGAACAGTAACCTGTCTTTTCATCAGCCGGGTCAACCAGGAAACAGCCATGGATCTTACCATGGCGATGATTGTTACCTCGATCCTGCTGGGAAACTGGCTCAAGCTGCCCGAGTATATCAGCATTATCCCTGGCCTGATAGCATCTGTTGTAATTTACTGGAAATTTCGCTCCAGCACCTTGCGGGGTCTGATCCGTTTCGTCGATGCTGCCCGGGCCGGGACAGAAAGCAGCCTTAAAATAGGCGCAACAGTGGGGGTAATAGGTATCATCATCGGGGTGCTGACTTACAGCGGCTTGGTGCTGACCTTTGCCGATATCGTCATTGAGCTGGCCTCTGGTCGGCTTTGGCTTACCATTCTGCTGATTGCCATGGCCTCCCTGGTATTAGGCATGGGAGTGCCGGTAACCGCAGCTTACCTGATCACCGCGGTTGTTGCCGTACCGGCCCTGACCCATTTGGGAGTAAACGAAATTGCCGCTCACATGATCGTCTACTGGCTGTCCCAGGATTCCAATATCACCCCGCCGGTATGCATTGCCGCCTTTGCCGGCGCCACCATCGCCAAGGCCAACATGTGGCGCACGGCATTTGCCTCTTTCAAGTTCGCCAAGTTTCTCTACCTGGGTCC
>JALVQM010000366.1 GCA_027025615.1 Desulfobacteraceae bacterium
CTTGACTTTCGCTGCCCGCATGCATATAGCTGCTTGCATTTGTGCCCGGGTTAAACCCGGATTATGCACTTCAAATGCCTACAATAAGCAATTATGTTGAATTATTACATAGTTAGCCTGTATTTGTTCCCGGCCGTGCCTTCACCCGAAAGGTGAAGTTCAATCGGTGGAAAATCTTCAGGCATTTGAAGCCGCAAGGGGCTGGCGATTTTACCGAATCTGCTTTGTTGGCGGGCAGTTGAAGTACCATAGTACGTCTGCCTGCCCTCCGCCTCGCATCTTCGGCAAACTCGCCAGCTGCAAAATCCGGGCTAAATGTCTCTAAATCAATATTGGTTTATCCGGCTTTGACTTTAGCCCTAAAACCCGGTGCAATTCCAGAAATAACAGACCAAGACCCAGGAGTTGACCCTGCATGGACAAAGCATACATCGACAAGATTGCCCAAGAACTAGGGCTGACCCCCGGCCAGACAGCCTCCGTCCTGGACCTGCTGGCCGATGGGTCAACAGTGCCTTTCATTGCCCGTTACCGCAAGGAGGCAACCGGCAGCCTTGATGAAGTTGCCATAACTGCAATTCGGGACCGCCACCGGCAACTGCTGGAGCTGGAAGATCGTCGCCAGGCCATTTTGCAGTCCCTAGAGAAAAACGGCCATCTCACCCAGGAACTGGAAGCAAAAATCAGGGAGGCCGATTCCATGGCCACCCTTGAGGACATTTATCTGCCCTATCGTCCAAAGCGCCGTACTAAAGCCACCGTTGCTCGTGAAAAGGGACTGGAACCTCTAGCCGAAACAATTTACAAGCAAAGGGGAGTTGATCCTGAAACAGAAGCCGAAAACTACCTTGACGACGACAAAGGTGTAACCACTATTGACGAAGCACTCCAAGGCGCCCGTCATATCATTGCCGAATGGATCAATGAACACGAAGCGGCAAGGGCTGCTTTGAGAGAACTGTTTCAAAAAAAGGCAATCCTTTCCAGCAAGGTGATAGCAGGCAGGGAAAATCAAGGTAAAAAATTCAAAGATTACTTTCAGTGGGAAGAACCGGCGGCGGGTGCTCCTTCCCACCGTATCCTGGCCATTAGAAGGGGTGAACAGGAAGATATCCTTTCCATGAATATCCAGCCACCTGAAGACTTGGCCCAGGCAATATTGACAAAAATGTTCGTCAAGTCAGACGGGCCTGACAGCCGGCAGGTGGAGCTGGCCGCAATTGATGCTTACAAGCGGCTGATGTCACGCTCTCTGGAAACCGAAATGCGCCTGGAGACTAAAAAAAGGGCCGATCGCGAGGCAATAGCTGTTTTCGCCGAAAACCTACGTCACCTGTTGCTTGCCCCGCCCCTGGGAGCCAAGCGGGTCCTGGCGATTGATCCGGGTTATCGTACCGGCTGTAAAATTGTTTGCCTAGATCGCCAGGGCAAGCTCCTGGATTACGACACGATTTATCCCCATGGCTCAGAAAACCGCTTGCGTCAGGCAGAACAGACCATAACCAAAATGTACAAGCGCTGGGCCGTTGAAGCCATCGCCGTCGGCAATGGCACTGCCGGCAGGGAAACAATGGCTTTTATCCATAAAATCGGCTTGAACGGGGTAACAGTTGTCATGGTTGATGAAAGCGGAGCATCCATATACTCTGCTTCAGATACGGCCCGGGAGGAATTTCCCGATCTCGACCTTACTTTCAGGGGAGCTGTTTCCATAGGTCGACGTCTGATGGACCCCCTGGCCGAGTTGGTCAAAATCGACCCCAAGTCCATAGGTGTGGGACAATACCAGCACGATGTTGATCAGGCAGCCCTGAAAGCCGCCCTTGATGATGTTGTCATCAGCTGTGTAAACGCAGTAGGCGTGGATGTCAACCAGGCCAGCATCCAATTACTCACCTATGTATCCGGGCTGGGTCCCCGGCTTGCCCGTAATATTGTGGCCTGGCGAAATTCCAATGGACGTTTCAAAAACCGCCGCCAGCTCCTTGAGGTCCCGCGCCTGGGCCCCAAGGCTTTTCAGCAGGCAGCCGGTTTCCTGAGAATCAAGGACGGCGAAAATCCACTCGATGCCAGCGCTGTTCATCCTGAAAGTTACTCCATCGTTGAAGCCATGGCCAAAGACCTTGATTGTACAGTGCAGGACCTGTTATCCAATACCGACCTTCGCCAGCAAATAAAAATCAAGCGCTATATGAGTGACAGCGTTGGTCTGCCAACCCTGCAGGACATCCTGGAAGAGTTGGCCAAACCCGGCCGTGACCCCCGGGACAGTTTTGAAGAATTCTCCTTTGCCGAGCATGTCAACGACATTGCAGATCTTTCAGCCGGCATGGAGCTGCCGGGAATCGTTACCAACGTAACCAGATTTGGAGCTTTCGTCGACATTGGGGTTCACCAGGATGGTCTTGTTCACGTAAGCCAGTTGGCAAACCGTTTTATAAAGGACCCGGCAGAAGTGGTAAAAGTCCACCAGAAAGTAAAGGTCACCGTCATGGAAGTCGACCTGGAGCGGCAGCGCATAAGTTTGTCCATGAAAACCGGCCGGCCATCGGTTTCGCAGAGGGAAAAACCTGCCGCCGGCAATGCCAGACCAGCTAAGCCAAGTCAGGTTTTTAAACCTAAAGGCCACAGGAATAGTCAAGGCCGTAAGCCTAAAAGCCGCATTAATAAACCCTTCAACAATCCCTTTGCAGATTTAATCGACAAGATATCATGAAAACCGTTATCCAGAGAGTAAAACAAGCTTCGGTTATAGTGGACGGCAAGACTGTAGGCTCCATTAACAGAGGGCTACTTGTTCTGCTGGGGATAAGCCCCAAAGACGGCCCTCAGGATGCAGACTACCTTTTGAATAAAATCGTAAACCTGCGCATATTTGAAGATGATAACGGAAAAATGAACCTGTCTCTGGCTGACGTGGGTGGGTCATTGCTGGTTATATCCCAGTTCACCCTTTTGGCCGACTGCCGCAAAGGACGCAGGCCGTCTTTTGTGCATGCGGCCCCGCCATCCAAGGCAGAACCACTCTACCGCTACTTCGTTGAAAAAGCCCGCCAGACCGGCCTGATGGTAGCCACTGGAATTTTCGGCGCAGAAATGCTGGTTAACCTGGTCAACCATGGTCCGGTCACATTGCTCCTGGAAAGCAAAAGCTGAAAAAACCGCCGAGCAGGATATTTTTGTAAAAGCCCCGGGAGGCTATTGTACCATCAATTGCAAGGTTATAGCATCCACCGGGCAATCACGCTCACAAAATCCGCATGCAATGCAGGCCCTGGGATTCTTAAGTGCAGGAAACCTGATGGTATCCCGGTTGCCGGTCGCCGGCTGTCGCTCCAGGCAACTGACCGGGCAGACTTCTATGCAACTGCGGCAGGCTGTACATATATCCAGGTCGAAAACCGGTTTGGGCCAGTGTTTCCGGAGACGAATACGCCGGGCGAGTTTGCCGTTTTTGTCCAGAATGGACTTGTGGGGACATTTACGCCCACAGGCACCACAGCCGATACAGACTGCCGGATCAATATGGTAAACGTGTTCCGGCTTTCCGGAAATGGCTCCAACCGGACAAATAACCTTGCAGATTCCGCATCCCACGCAGGTTCTTGCTATCCTATAGGCCATAAGTTTTGTTCCAGATGAGCTTGCTGCTTACTATTGGTCATACTTGACCAAGGTACCAGGAAATATATATCACAGATTTAACCACCAAGCTTGTCAAGGTCTGATACCCAGTCTGCCAAGGGTTAAGTCCGTGGGGATACCTGTTTCAGGATCCCATCCCAACTCTTTCCAGTACAAACGCCGCATCTTCCTGAGGTTAACCCGCCGTGCACGGTTGGCGCCCTGCTGCTGGGGAGGATCGCCTAGGGCCCTTGGGCTGATGGTGATTT
>JALVQM010000367.1 GCA_027025615.1 Desulfobacteraceae bacterium
AAGTGATACTGCCCTGTCAGCGGGGTTGAGACCTGCCGAGCCTCCGTTTCTCAATTTTACCTGGAACATGGAACCCGGCTGCAACCTGGCAGTTGCCAAGGCCTGGAGTGATAAAATATCCCGGAGGGCACGCCAAATAAATGCCAACCGTTTTTTCCGACATTATCCCGGACCCCGCCGGCGCCTGAGCATCGGTTACCTGTCCGGCCAATTCAACGATGCGGCGACCGGCCACCTTACAAGGAGTATGTTTCAGTACCATGATCGAAGCCGTTTCAGGATTATCTGCTATAGCCTGGGAGGAAAACGGGATGGGATATACACCGCCAAAATAGCCCGTGACGCCGAGGCATGGGTTGAGCTTGGAGGTCTTGATGATTTACAGGCGGCAGCAACAATCCATAATGACAAGGTCGATATTCTGGTCGACATGACCGGGCATATGGATGGCAACCGGCTGGGTATTTGCGCTTTGCGACCGGCGCCGGTCCAGGTTCATTACCTTGGATATCCGGCGACCACCGGGGCTGACTTCATCGATTACTTTATAGTTGACAAAGTTGTAGTTCCTGAGGGGCAACAGTCCTATTATTCTGAAAAGCTTGTTTACCTGCCGGGCTGCTACCAGGTTAACGACGACGATCCACCCATTGCCGGGCAACGACCTGTCAGAAGCGAGCAGGGCTTGCCTGAAAAAGCTTTCGTGTTTTGCTCTTTCAATACCGAGTACAAGCTGGATTCGCATATTTTTAACGCATGGCTGACCATTCTTCGCCAAACCGAAAACAGCGTTTTGTGGCTAATGGTGAGAAATACCGCCGGTCGCAAATTACTGCAAGCCCGTGCCGGTAAGCAGGGCGTAGATCCTAAACGGCTGGTTTTTGCAACCCCTATGAGCAAGCCAAACCACCTGGCGCGTCTATCACTGGCAGACCTTGCCCTGGATACGCGGATAGTCAACGGGCATACTACAACTGCGGATGCGCTCCAGGTCGGTCTCCCGGTGGTAACTATAAAAGGAAACCATTTTGCTTCCAGAGTGTCTGCCAGCCTTTTGGAGGCAGCCGGTATTGCGGAACTTATAGCCGAAGACCTTGAGCAATACGTAAACCTGGCGGTGAGCCTGGCCGGAAATCGTTCCCTGTTTCAAAAAACAAAAAGAAAATTGGCCTTCCGGAATAAACTTGCCCTTTTCAATACCAGTCGCACCGTTGCCTTGCTCGAGAAAGCCTATTGTGCAATTTGGCAACGGTACCTTGAAGGCAGGCCGCCTGATAATCTGCAGGTAAATGATTTGGCAGATAATCAGACTGACTGAGCTGTTCAGGGTCGGTAGAATCTGCTAAAAAACCCGGCCAACATATTGGTGATGTTTTCAACCACATCCGACCAGCGTCCGGGCTGATTCTGGCGGAAAAGGCGCATTGTGGGATACCATGGACTTTGATCACCATCCAGTCCCCATCTCCAGTCGGCGAACCTGGGCAGAAGAACCCAAACCGGCTTAGCCATTGCCCCGGCGAGATGGGCCACGGCCGTATCAATGCTGATAACAAGATCAAGCAATTCAACGACAGCCGCAGTATCGGAAAAATCCTCAAAAGCAGGCCCAAGGTTGGCGGCCAGCATGGGATGATTATCGGCCTGGGCTGCTGCCGGACCTTTTTGAAGTCCGTAAAAGGCGACTTGTGGAAAAGCATGCATGATTTGCTCAAGGTCCGTAAAAGACAAAGAACGGTTGCGATAGGTATCGTTTCCTCCCCAGGCAAGTCCAACTTTAGGCCTGGCCGAGTCTATTCTGGACCTCCAGGTTTTCAGTTTAAGTGGATCTGCTGAAATATAGGGCACCTGAGCGGGTATGTTATTCAGGCTGGTTTTGAAAACCAGCGGCAGACTTAGCAGTGGAATATGACAATCCACTCCGTTTTCGTTGGATTGCTTGGAATCCAAGATTGCAACCTGGTTTATAAAGGGCATGGGCTCAAGCAGCTTTGCCATTGAACTGCGGGCTTCAAACACTATTCTGGCCCCTGTTTTTTTGAGCAGAACTAGGTAACGGACAAACTGGAGGCAGTCTCCAATGCCCTGTTCAGTGTGAACCAGGATGGTGCGACCAGTCAGGTCAGAACCATCCCAGCGTGGGGTTCTCAAGCGGTGAGGGTAGATCTTTTTGTGATAGGAAGTGGCAAAACGCCACTCGTACTGTTGCCAGCCCTGTTCGTATTTGTTTTGAAGAAGGTATAGCACCCCCAAATTTAAATGAGCTTCGGCATAGTTTGGATTTATTGCAAGGGCCTTTTTATACCATTTTTCAGCCTCGCAGTAATTGCCCATCTCATGATATGTGCGGCCCAGATTGCCGCATGCCCTGAAATGGCGGTCATCTGTTTCCAGAGCTTTTATAAAGTGGGCAACGGCATGTTCATGGTGGCCTTGTTCAAGATAGAGATTGCCAAGATTGTAATGGGCGTCAGCTCGGCCCGGCTCGATTTCCAGGGCCTTGTTGAAGCAGGTTTCTGCTTTTTCTTTATGACCAAGATCGGATAAAACGACACCGCGGTTGACAAAAGCCGGTGCAAGATCCGGTTTGCAGCGGCAGGCTTGCTCATAAGCCTGCCGGGCATGTTCCAAGCGGTCAAGACACTGGTAAATGTAACCCAGGTTGAACCACGCCTCGGCAAAGTCAGGCTGGGCCTTCAGGGCCTGATCAAGGCGCTCAATGGCCCCGGTATAGTTCTTGTTTTCTATCAGGGAGCAGGCCTTATTCAATAGCTGGCGGGCCTGTACGCCATGTTGGCAGGTGCCTTTGGACCCGGTCCCTGCCAGGGAAAGCGTTTGAATGTCTCTGAGAGCTTCAACCAGCTTGTCGATAACTTTTTCCCAGTTGCCTGGCTGTGGTTGCCGGAACAGTCTGGCACTTGGATACCACTTGCAGGTATCTGTATCAAGATGCCAACGCCAATCAGGCACAGCGGGCAGCAAGACCCATAGCGGAACACCCAGAGCACCGGCAAGGTTGGCCGCAGCTGTATCCGTGCTTATAAGCAGGTCCAGTTGGGAGCAAAGAGCGGCTGTATCGTCAAAATCCCTGATCATTCCACCCAGATGTCTGACCCTGGTACTTAAAGGTGAGCTGAGCGGAATGCCGGCAGCCGGGCCTTTTTGAAGTGAGAAAAAACGGATTTGATCAAGCCGGGTAAGGGGGGTCAAAAGATCTGTCGGGATATCTCTTTTTTTATCTATGCCGCTGGTGGCCCAAACAAGCCCTACCCGCAACCCTTCCCCGCAGGCCAAATAGCTTTTCCAGAAATTATGGCGCCGGGTGTCTGTTTTAAGATATGGAACATTTTCGACGCTATTTGTGTTGGTATTTTCTAGACACAGCCATGGCAGGCTTCCAATGGGGATCTTAAAGTCATAATCGACGTCTGGTTTGGAACTTATGGAAAATGGAACAATTTTATCAACAGATGGCATTCGTCCCAGCAGGCTCGTTAGCGGCTGATGGGCTTCCAGAATTAATGTACCGACCCTCTTTTTTGCCCACGGGAGATAGCGGGCAAAAAAGAGCATGTCGCCGTATCCTTGTTCGGCATGTACAAGCAGCCGGCCGCGGAAAGGTTTCCCGTTCCAATGGGGGCCGTCTAAATCATGCGGATATATCGAAGCCCCATGACAGGCGAAACGCCACTGATATTCCTGCCATCCGCGATTATAATCACCGCTGAGCAATAAGGACATGGACAGGTTGAAATGGGCTGCAGGATAGACCGGGTCAACTTCAAGTGCCCGGTGGTATATTTCAATTGCAGATTCAAGTTGGCCCCTGGCATGGTAAAGTTTACCCAGGTTATTCAAAGCCCTCTTGTTTTCAGGGTCCTTTTTGATAACCTGAAGGTAACATTGTGCTGAAGATTCCAGGTCTCCGGTTTCGAAAAAAGCATTTCCCATGCCGATAAGCAGGTCACAGTCCGTGGCCAAGCCTCTGGCTGCTGCGGCCTTGTATGCAGCTAAAGCTTGCTCTGGTTGTTTCAATGCCGCCAGGCAGTCGGCCAGTCCGCGCTGATATACAGGATTATCAGGATCAAGGCCGACTGCTGCTTCAAGCTCTGCCCGTGCCTTTTCGGGTTTGTTTGTTTCTAGCAGGGCGAGGCCGTAGAGATGACGTATCCCTGGAGCGGTTGGAAATTGCGATCTCAGTTGCCTGTAGATCCTGTTTGCGCCTTGCATGTCGCCTGAATCGATTTTGGCAAGCGCGTTTTGCAGCCGGGCACCTATATGGGACAATGAATACCGGTTGTTTTTCATGCCGCCTCCCGGTTTTTGGCCTGCCATATGGCAAGTCGTTGCCTGATACGCTGGATGACAGGTCCCCAATGATTTGGTTGCTGCTGGCGGAACAGTCGCATACCAGGATACCAGGGACTGTCATGTCGATCCAGCATCCAGCGCCAGTCGGGAAGGTGAGGCAGCATGACCCATACCGGTTTTCCCAGGGCACCTGCCAGGTGGGCAACCGCCGTATCAACGGTAATTACCAGGTCCAGCAGAGCAATCACGGCGGCAGTATCGCTGAAGTCTTTCAGGGCCGAACCCAGGTTGCGCTGCGTTCCGAATACAGTTGATGCTTCAGGGGCAGGTTTCTGTAAGCTGAAAAAATCTATGCCTTCAAACTGCAGCAATGGCTCAAGCCGGCCAAGTTCCAAAGAACGGGTATTGTCTTTGGAATGAAAAGGGCTGCCCTTCCAGACCATTCCAACTTTTAATCCCTGTGACACAATACGTGGCTGCCACTTTAATATTTTTCCCCGAGCCACTTTCAGATATGGCACAGAGCCTGGAATAGAATCGATGGTGGTGCCGAATATGCCCGGCAAATCCAGGAGTGAAACATGGAAATCAACATCCAGTTGGCATGGACTGTCCGAAGAAAGAGCCACTACCTTGCTGACAGCAGGCATGGCAGCAACCAGGGAAACCAGGGGAGGATGTACTTCGGCCACGATGGTGGCCCCTTGTTTTTGAAGAATTGGCAAATAGCGAACAAACTGGATAGTATCACCAAGGCCCTGTTCACAATGCACAAGGATTGTTTTACCCCTCAGGTCCTGACCTTCCCATTTTGGGCTTTCAAGCCGGTGTGGATATATTCGGGTGTGATAATCAGGAAGTTTACGGCGCCAGCGGAAATGATGCCACCCTGGAAGAAAGTCTGCTTTGAGCATGTGGACTGAAGCCAGGGTAGTATGGGCCAATGCATGTTGAGGCTCATCTGCAAGGGCACAATTCAGGTGTTTTTCCGCCTTGTCAAGGCGCAGCCATTGCAGACATAGCTTGGCTTGCCGGAGATGGTCATCAGCCGAGGGTTTTTTCATATTCAGGGCCATTTCGTAGCACTCTATCACCTTGTCAGGATCGTTAAGATCAAGATATACATTACCCATGTTTTGGCAGGCCTTGACAAAGCCGGGTTTGGCTTCAAGTGCTTTCCCGAATGCAGCCATGGCTTGATTCAGGTTTCCCAGGCGATGGAAGGCAATACCCAGATCGTTCCAGGCCAAGTGGTTTTCGGGTGCAGATTCGAGGGCAAGCCGGAAGGCCCTGACCGCATCAGGAAGACGTCCCTGCTGAAGGAATAGTCGACCAAGGTGATAAGCCTCGTTGGACAGGCCATGGTCGCTTCGTGCTGGTTTAATCAACAAGCCGGGAACGTGATTGTTTAGAAGTTTTGCCAGGGTTTCGGCCACCTTATCTATTACCGGTTGCCAATTGCCCTGAATTCGCTGGCGGAAAAGCCTCATGGAAGGATACCAGGGGCTGTCCTGACGTTCCAGGAACCATCGCCAGTCGTTGTATTTGGGCAGCAGCACCCATACCGGTTTCCCCATAGCACCTGCAAGGTGAGCAACAGCAGTGTCGATGGTAATGACAAGATCCAGGTTGTCGATAATAGCGGCGGTCTGGTGAAAATCTGTCATTTGCTTGTCAAGCATTATAAGCCAGCGATGGTTTTTTTCGGCGGCAGTCAATACCTTTTGAATTCCGAAAAAGACCACGGGCAACCTGGAACAAAGGCGCGCAAGTCTGGCAAAGTTTTCCAGGCCCAGGGAACGGAATTTGTCCACCCGGCTGGTGGTATTCCATACCAGGCCGATTTTGAAAATTCCGGGGCTGCCCTCATCAATTGCAAACATGTCGTTCAGTTTTGATTTCCAACAGGCCGATTTTCCTGCTTCCGGTTTGATGTAGGGAATCCCGGCAGGGATAGTATCTACCCTGGTGCCGAACAAATGGGGCAGGCTGGCCAGGGGAACACACCATTTGCAGGCAGTTGTGGGCGGCTGACCATGCTCACGGTTAAGGACTTCCACCAGGTATGGCTGGCGGACAAAGAGGGGGATCAATTCCCTGCGGGTTTCAAATACTACCCGGGCACCAAGTCTGTTAAGCAGATCCAGGTAACGGGAAAAAAGAAATACATCGCCGTAGCCCTGTTCATCATATACCAGGATGCCTTGAGTTTGCGGGTTTTGTCCTTGCCACAAGGGCAGACCATATCGGAAAGGATAGCCACGTCCCGGGGGTAAAAATTTGAGACGCCACTGGTAATGGCGCCAGCCTTGCGCCAGTTGACCCCGAAGTAGAAGGACCATTGCCAGGTTAAAATGGGCTTCAGCCCAGTTCGGCTTGAGGGCCAGGGCCCGTTCATAAAACTTTTCAGCCTTGTCAAAAAGTCCCCTGTCCTTGTATGCATTGCCAAGATTGCAAAGGATGATCCCAGACTCCGGATAGAGCTCAAGTGCCCTGTGCAGGCAGCGCGAAGCGGCAACAGGTTTTGATGTTCTGCGCAGGAGGTTGCCGAGGTGAACCCAGGAGGCCGGGTTATTGGGATCTGACTTAATTGCCCTGGCAAACCAGATCCGTGCCGCTGCCGGTAGATCCTGCTCATCGGCACGCAGCCCGAAGTGCTCGAACAGGCGTTGGCAACCGGTTTCGTTGGTAAGATCGTTTGCCCTGGATAAGTTATCCATCCTTTATAAATCTTTTCCAGCAAGGTTGTTGTGGTTTGGCGGTGTCATTTCCAAGGTTCAGCACTGCAAGCATTATGCCTTTGCGGAGTTTTGGCTGAACATTGCTCTAACGCCGACCAGGAACAAATAAGGGTTGATGGCTGGTGTCAATTCTTTGTCGCTGAGCTGATACTTGGACTGTTGCTGATGAGTTTTTATCCCTGTCAGGCCTTGGTAGTAGCGCGAAACGAATCTTTATGAAATTTGGCCCGGGTCTTGCTGTTGATCATACCAGCGATCAGAACAAGCTAAAAAGGATTGTCAAGATGAACCGTAGTTTTGTGATTCCGGTGCTCGATTTTTCACCCCATAGCATTTACAACATTGAGACTTTGCTCAATGATCTGGAAAATGATGATGGTGAGGTGATCTGTATTTTCAACTCAAGGGAAGTGTTCCAAAAGTTGCAGAATCACCCACGCATAGACAAGTTTTGCTACAATAAATTAAATGCAGGTGTCAGCCGTTCGTGGAACCTTGGAATCAATCTCAGTGAAGCTGAATCTGTATTTATCCTGAATTCAGACCTGCACCTTGGCCAGACGGCTGTTTCACAGATGGAACAGTACCTGTTCAGTCTTCCCGGGGCAGTAATTGTAGGCCCCCAGGGATCCCATCTCGATTTTGCCAAGCTTAAAGTGATCCGTTATTTCTCGAAAGGAACATTCAGTCAGCCGGTGCGTACCCATGATGTCTCCGGTTTTTTCTTTTGCATTCACCGCCAAAGATTTCTGGAGCACGGACTTTGTTTCGATGTTCGCTACAGTCCGTGTTTTATGGAAGAATGGGATATGGGCATGCAGATCCTGGCAGCCGGTCTTGCCTGTTACGCAGTTCCGGTAACAGATTTTGATCACCATTGGGGAATTTCAGGACATCGTCAAAATACGGCGATAAAATATTTTGGTCGGACTGTGTACAGGGATCAGGTGATTGTCGACAATCGACGGAAGTTCATTGCCAAGTGGTTTCCCCGGCAAATAGAGCAAAAAGGATTTTCGTCCGGTGATTCTGCCAAGGAGCAGGGCTCATGCGTATCCTGTTTTTAATTCACAAGTATCCCAACTACGTACCGGATATCCTGCTGCACGGTTTGCGGAAGACACTGGGACCTGAGGTGGTGGAATATCCACGTAAGGATTGCCTTTACGAGGGGGTCCTTGGCCTGGGTGTTTGCCCTGAAAACCAGCTTTGTCCAGGATGGTTCCCTGAAGAGGATGGCTCAATCGATCGGGATGATATTGGAATAAAGATTCAAAAAGGCTATTTTAACCTGATAGTGGCCGACCAGAGGATTATTCCCTGGCAAAATGAAATTTTGTTAAAAAGCGGTTTGCCACTTGTAATAATCGACGGGGAAGATCAGCCGGCCAGGATTCCAGCCGGCAAATGGATTGTTTGCCGAAGGGAAACAGATGGCAGTGATTTCAGCATCCCACTTCCCATGGCATTGCCGGAAGAGGTTTTCAACCTGATCACAACTTTTGATTCCGAGCCCAAGAGATACAGTATAGGGTTCCTCGGCAGCACCCATGACGGAGCCAGGCGTGACCTGGTTGAATCATTATCACGATGGTACCCTGACAGTCTTTTTGCCACAACCGAGGTTCCCGATGATGAAAAGCCAGATCCCGGTGGCAGGCTGGGCCGGATCGATTATTACCGCAGTTTGCAGCAATGCCGTATGGTTTTAAGTCTCCCGGGAGCGGGTTACGATACTTTTCGTTTCTGGGAAAATTCAGCCTGTAATGCCGTTCACCTGGCCCAGCAGATGCCTGTTTTCATTCCCGACGATTTTGCTGCCGGCCAACATCTTTTGCGTTTCGACAATCCTGATGAATTGCGGATCCAGGCAGACCTGCTGCTTGATCGGGAAGATCGCCGCCGGAAAATGATCCGCGAGCAGCGTTATCATCTTTATCGGCACCATTTCAGCACCTGCAGGGCAACATATTTTCTGGATAGGGTAAATCAGGCTTTGGGAAAAACAACATACAGGCCTGGGAGTATACCCGGACCTGTATCTGCCAGTGTATTTCAGAAAGAAGTTTTCGAAAATATTGTCGGCATGGACGGCAACAGCCACAAACCTGAGCGTGATCAGAACGATTATCAAAAGGACAGTCCCGGGTTGTATCTGGGACTTGTCAGGGGTGAAAACTACGGTTGGGGCGTTTGCAGTGAAAAGTTGATCGCCGAGCTTTCCAGGTTGGCCAAGGTCCACGTAGTCAGTGAACAGGATGGATCGGCTTTCAATCGACAACTTCCGGGAGATTTTTTCCAGGCCTTGACGAACGTTGATTTGTATCCGATTTTTCCAGGTGCGAAAGGACGCCGTAATTTCGGTTACACGTTTTTCGAAAATGAACTTACAGCACAATCCATGAAAAATGCCCGGGACTACGATCTTGTCCTGGCAGGTTCCACATGGTGTCGTGACAGACTGCTTGAAAAAGGTATCAACAACTGCGATGTCCTGCTTCAGGGTATCGACCCGGAAATATTCCGCCCTGGAGACCTGGAGCCCCCGGAGGATCGCTTCGTTATTTTTTCAGGAGGTAAATTTGAGCTGCGGAAAGGGCAGGACCTTGTTATCAAGGCTGTCAAGGTACTGATGGACAAGTACCCGGATGTTTTCCTGGTTACCTGCTGGTATAACCTTTGGCCGGAGTCCATGCGCTTGATGCAGTATTCCAATCATATTCGATTTGAATACCGACCGGGGCGGTCATGGGTTGAGTTGATGGAAGAAACCTGCCAAAACAATGGGCTTGACCCGGAAAGGGTCGTCATCAACGGTCTGGTGCCCCACCACAGACAGCGGCAACTTTATCTCCAGACCCACTTGGGACTTTTCCCCAATCGCTGCGAAGGCGGAACCAACCTTGTTCTCATGGAATACATGGCATGTGGCCGTCCGGTGATCGGATCTTTTACCAGTGGACACAAAGACGTCCTGACAAGGGACAACGCTTTGCTACTGACCGAGCTGCAGGATTACATGGTCCGTGACTCAGATGGCAGGTTGATAGCACGCTGGAAAGAGGCAAGCCTGGATGAAATCGTAGCCTGCCTGGAGCAGTCGTATCACCATCGAGAGGACCTTGCAGCACTGGGGAAAAGGGCGGCACGGGATATGGCCGGCATGACCTGGAAAGAAAGCGCCAGACAGCTTCTTGACCTGCTGGGTGGTTGAATGACTTGTAATTGTACCTGCTCTATAACTGATGTTAGATCAAGGCCTGGAGATCGTTTCTTACCCGTTCTATTACAGGTCTCCAGTCATTTGGCTGCTGTTGGCGGTACAGTTTCATGGAGGGATACCAGGGAGTGTCCGTGCGATCTAGCATCCAGCGCCAGTCTGGAACATAGGGGACAAGTACCCAAACCGGACGACCAAGGGCCCCGGCAAGGTGAGCTGCTGCTGTATCCACGGTAATAACAAGATCGCAAAGAGTCAAAACCGCCGCCGTGTCCAGAAAATCTTCCAGCTCCCGGCCAATATTAACAAACCTCAAGTTTTTGCTTTTCTTGTCAACCTGGCGGGATGCAGGCCCTTTTTGAAGCCCGATAAAGTCCAGGTCCAACGCCAGAACCTTTGACAGTTGGCCAAAAGTCAGGGAACGGTTACGGTCGTTGGTGTGTTGCGGTCTTCCGGCCCAAATCACTGCCACACGAAAAGAACTGTCCCCAAGACGTTGATACCACTTTTTTATTCGATCGGAAGGAATCCGTATATAGGGACCCTGCCAGGGAATCGATTCAAGGTCGGTCTTGAAAATCATTGGTAGATTCATCAGGGGAACAAAAGCGTTTGCTTTTACATCCGGACGCCTGATGCAGGATCCCTTTGGCCTGATTAAGAGTTGGTCTACCCCTGGCATATCGCTCAGCAAGGGGGCAAGTTCTTCGCGGGTTTCCAGGACCAGGCGATTGCAACGTTTACGTGCATGTTCCAGATAGCGTACGAACTGGATCGTATCTCCCAGCCCCTGTTCATCGTGGACAAAAAGGGTGCCGTCTAAATATTCTCCCTTCCAGGCAGGCAGGTCCAGGCGGAAAGGATAAATGGATTTCCAGATATCAATTTTAAAACGCCATTGGAAATCCTGCCATCCCTGTTTGAAATCAGCCCTTAATAAATGGATAAAGGCCCGATTCCAGTGGGCCATAGCCAACTCAGGGTTGCAATCAAGGGCTTTGTTCAGGCAATCCAGGGCTTTGGAGTAAAGGCCCTGGTTTTTATAGGTCAGGGCCAGGTTGTTCCATGCCTCTGCATAGGAAGGATCCAGAACAAGGGCTCGTTTGAGGCTTGCTTCGGCTTTGCCGTATTGTTCGGCCAATCTCAGGGCACTGCCAAGGTTATAGTGGGCCTGGGCAAGGTCAGGGCATGCCTCC
>JALVQM010000368.1:0-2912 GCA_027025615.1 Desulfobacteraceae bacterium
GGGCTACCTTCTCCTCAGCTGTGTAATTGTAACGTTTCTTTCTCATAGAATTCTCCTTGGCATGAATATGTTAACTCACACTACGGAAAATTCCAATTCACGTTGAACCAAGACACTTCATTTAATATGTAGGAAATTTTTGAAGTCAGCTTGTCATCAATATCTTTTCCCAGAATAGCTATATCAACATCAGACCCTTTTTTGTAATTTCCTTTTGCCCGTGACCCAAAAATCACCGCCTGCTCTACTGCGGAAAACTTTTGCATTAGAGTGATAATTAAATCAATATATCCTGGTTTAAGACCAAACATCAAAGTCAGCTATCCAGCTCGGCAAAAAAATCATATAACCCAACAATTGCAGGAAAATATTCTGTGCGTATTGTTCTTTCAATCTTAGCCGCCGTTTCTTCATCATAAGTGTGGACTGTCAAGTTTCTATCATTGAGTGCATTGAGCCAAACCTCACCATCATCGATTATGTCTGCCTGAAATGCCTGTTTTAAAACCTGTCGGGGAGTTTTTACGGAAAAACCTTCTTGCTCAAGGTAATCTTTGAGTAATTTCCAAGATAATTCAAACGTCTTTTCAAAAAATTGTATTAACCCTGCACACTCAACTACTGTCGGTTTGCTAATTGCAACAGCACTTTCCAAAAGTCTATAGGCAGATTGAAAATTCTGAAATCACTGTTTCCAGCGTATGTCTTCATCCCCTTGCACGATTAACGTCCTTTATTAATGGAAGTAATATATCGTTGGTGTCGTAATAACTCTTCATTTTAAATTTTTGCAGTTTTTATCACACAATGAATTATCACGCCCAAACAATATATCATCAGCTATTTTTGCTAACTGTTGCTGATATTGTTTTCTATCCGGTGTTGTAATCCATTTTATGTTATCCAGATAATGCAACGGAAACGATAGAAGCAGGTCGAATATAAGAGTCGGTTCGATTCCAACTTCTTTTGTTTTAGCCTGAGTCACAACCTCCTGCCAGTTAAACTCATACTGCATTGCGATAATATGTATATCTGTGACATCTTTAGGTTCGGTACGTAAAAGAGCCGTTAATTTATTTGAAAGAATATTCTCAATACTGTCTATTCTTCCAAAAACAGGAACGTCTATAATTTCGCCATAATGGCTGGCCACATCGTTAATCAAATCAATTTTTAATTCCACATCAGGATTACTCGGCTCGACCACAAATAACCGGCTGTAGTCTTTCTCTTGTCGAATACTTGTGCGGTCAAGCAGTATTTTCCCATTAGTTTCTGCTTCAACAAACAACTGCAGGAGTGTCTTTACATAACTGGTATATCCGGCATCATTGATAACAAAGAAGTCCAAATCATCTGAATATCGATGGTGCGTATAATAACGACTAAGAGCTGTACCACCGGTTAGAAAAAAAGGAGTCCCTGAGTTTCTGACAATATTCAGGATCCCATCTTGTAAAAGATACAGCTTCTCCTCGTAATATTTTCCCGATTCGTTCATATTTAGCCTGAATTTCAGGGTTTCGGAGTTTGGACAATACCTCTGGGACAAGCTTTCTTTTTAACTGCTCCTGGCCGATAATTTCAAGCAACTCATACCAGGACAATGTTTCGAGCATTCGAACAAACAATTTATTATAATTCCAGTGTGCTGCATACTCTTGTTCACCTTTAATAACAGCTTCAATCTTTTCGTTTGGGATTGTATAATCCCAATTAATTCTTTTCAGGATTTTTTTTGTGATCATTTGGAGTAATGTTCATATCCATTTTCGTAGCCACTTACCAGGACCAGCAAACCAAGATGTAGCTTTTTCAAGAATCGTCGCAATTTTCCAACTGTTGTTATATCATATTTATTCATTTTGGTAACCTCGCTGACACAACGGTAAAGCACTGACTAATGCAATCTTAAACCGTATCCATAAATGTTTTCTCAATGCGACTGAAAAGGACTACACCAGCAAAGACGAGAAAAAGAGTCACACCCCAGCTAATCAATATCTGACTCAATTGGATGGCACTTGTTCCAAAAAACATAAAACGAAAGCTCTCAACGAGGGCTACCATTGGATTAAGTATATAGTAAGGAAGTAACCATTCTGGAATTTGGCTTAATGGATAGACTATGGGAGTTGCGTACATCCACAACTGAACAACAAAGGCCATTGCAAAACGAAGGTCCTTATATTTAGTGGTCATTGACGACAATAATATTCCTAAACCAAAACTTAACAGAGCCATTTGTATGAGGAGAATTGGCAAGGCAAGTATCCACCAGGTCGGCTGAACGGGTGCACCATTCAACATAAAATAAAAGTAAAACCCTAAGAAAAGAACCAGCTGTATCAGGAATTGCAGAAAGTTCACAATAACCGTTGCCAATGGTACCGTAAGCCGTGGAAAATATACTTTCCCAAAAATTGCGGCATTTGTATTGAACGTGTTTGACGTTGCCGTCAGACTCCCGGCAAAATATCCCCACATAACATTACCTGCCATATAGAAGAGGAAAGGAGGGAGCGAATCTGTGGGTATTTTTGCAACTCTGCCAAAAATAATGGTGAACACCAGAGTGGTAAACAGCGGCTGGATGACATACCAAAGCGGGCCAAGTATGGTCTGCTTGTACAGGGTGACAAAGTCCCGTTTGACGAACATGGTTATCAAGTCCCGATATCGCCATAATTCTTTCAAGTCAATATCGAACCAACCGGTTTTCGGTCTGATAACCATGTCCCACTGCTGATTGTTACTCATTCTTTATTCCTGGTTCATGTTTTTATTCGTTATTTTTCCACCCGGGCAGACTACTGTGAGAGAGGTCCATATTTGCTACTTCTCCCATCGGTGGGTGTGCAGTAAACCTGAGGTTGGGCCTTACTTCAACAGGCCGATTTCTGTTGGTC
>JALVQM010000368.1:2922-3874 GCA_027025615.1 Desulfobacteraceae bacterium
TTATTAACCCTGGTAAGTAACCTGACCAAAGGATTTCCCAATACCTTATCCAGCCGTTTCTGGAGCTTACTGGCCCTGCTGACTCTTTGCTTCAAAAATTCAAGTTCCAGTATCTCCAAGTCTTCAGTTGCGGTATCAAGCAATCCCATACTGACCTCTAGTTCTTTTCCAAAATAATCCACTTTCTGACGGATAAATGACAGAAGCCCCTGCTGCAAGGCACTGGCAATATTTTCTGCGCTTCGATAGTATTTTTTTCTCTCGCCCTTGACCCATACTCGCTTCACAAGCCCGAGTGTCTCAAGTTGCCGGGCAGCAACACTAACGGAAGCTTTACTGAGACCAAGTTTCTTTTCCAGTACATCCAGAGAGCATTCAGCCGGCTGTAAGTACAGATAAACCAACACCTGACCAACAATGCGGCCAAGACCAAGATCCTGACTGGTACGTCCACCTGCCTCCACAAGGCGGGTACGTGCTAATGTTATATTCTCAACAGACTTCATTTTTAACTTTTAGAATTTACCGAAAATACAAAAACTAAAGCATAGCAGAAAAAAAAGCAATATTTTATTTGAATGCATTGTCCGGTAAGAACAAGGGTGTGAATCACGTCGGTCTTATCCACATATACATTGTTCTCTTCCGGATCAACAAGCTCGGAAAATTCTGGATACCAATTGGTAATTTCTTCATAATTCACGCCTGTTCCCAAATAAAATCGGTTATATTTTTTTCTAATGAATCAAAACCAATTCCAATAAGATACACAGTTCGATCGTCACCCAGATACTTTTCGTGGTAACCTTTTTGCCGAATCTGTTCCAGGGCAACACCCGGTTGATCAACCTTGAACTCGATTACATACACTGTATCCGGCAGGAGTATCGTCAAATCCACACGACCTTTGCTGGTGGAATCTTCAGTAATCAGCGGCAAGCCTAGAGATGCC
>JALVQM010000369.1 GCA_027025615.1 Desulfobacteraceae bacterium
CCAGGTAGCATGTGCTCAGGCGGCCCTTGAATTCAACACCTCCACGGGTTTTAGAGATATTTTTTGACTCCGGCAGCAGTGAGCGGAGTTGTTTTTGGCAAAGGGTTTCCAGCCCCGGATTGGTGACGGCAAAAAAAAGATGCTCCCTGGCAATCACCTGTCGTTTGATCCTGCGCCCCGAGGGTGCTGAAAGACCGGTGGCCGGCAGCAGGTGACTGTCAGGCTCCGGACCCGGGACTTTTTTGCAAGGATGGGCTGTCGTCTTATTCAATTGGAATAATCTTTCCTGAACTTGTAAAAACCGGTGACAACAGGCTATAGGTAACAAATATGCTGGTGCATATGTAAAGCCGCCAATAAAAGAGCTTGATAAAAACACATCATCAATAATAAGTTTGCTCTGACTTGAATCAGCTAGGCTCTATTCTATCCAACGACCGGCAATATAGGCTGGCCGTTTTGCAATTAAACTTGCTGCCTAACCTGGCGGTTGTCAAGCCGGTGGTAAATCTATGGCCCTGGTGTTGATCGAAGATAGTCCACTTGAGAAAAGCTCAATTGAGCAAAAGGTAAACAGGTTATGTGCCCAGTTCCTGGAGGGCCGGATAAAGGCAGACTCCAGGGTGCTGATAAAACCCCACCTGCACATGGCCGTGCCGTGTCACGCGGCTGTAAATACTCATCCTTTGCTGGTTGCTTCCGTGGCCAAATGGTGCCTCGTGCAGGGGGCCAGGGTAAGAATAGCTGACTTTCCGGTTTTTGACCCGGTTGACACCATTGCGCGCAAGGGCGGGTACGTTGATGTGCTGACAGAACTGGATTTGGAATTAAAAACCTTCCTGGCAGTCGACAAGGTGGATCTGGGCGGTGTTTTTGGGAAAAAGCCCATAGCCAGGGAAGCTTTGACGTCCGACTTGGTAATCAATTTACCCAAGCTTAAAACCGATACGCTGGTGGGGCTTCAGATGGGGGTTGCCAACATGATTGGCTGTTTGGCGGCTGAGGAAAGAATCCACAGCCTGTCTCAGACCCCTTTTGACAGGACAGCCTGGTCCGATTTGCTAATCGCGGTTTGTGAAGCAATCCGACCATCGCTTACCATTGTAGACGCAATCGTTGCTCTTGAGGGCCATGGACCCGGCATGGCCGGACGGCCAAGGAAACTTGAACTCCTTGTTGCCGGCAGCAATCCCTATGCTGTGGATAAGGCAACGGCGGCCCTGGTGGGTTTCGATCCCGGGAAGCTGCTGACATGTAAGCGGGCCAAGGAAACCGGAGTTTTTAACGGAGATCTCAAGGTGCTTGGGGATTTCAGGATAACTACCGATTTTGCCCGGCCGGTAAAGGACATGGCTGCAAGCCGCAAAAGCTGGACCCAGCGGGAAAGAAAATATTTTTTACAAAGACCTGTTGCCGACAACAGGCTTTGTAAGCTGTGTAGCGCATGCTGGCAGTCGTGTCCTGTTAAGGCAATTTCATTCAGTACCAAGGGAATCAGGATTGATGCTGCCAAATGTATCCGTTGCTACCAGTGTTTCGGCCTGTGCCCCCACAAGGCACTGGAAATCAAGACACCCCTGGCAGGTCGCCTGAAAGGTTTCTGAAACATGGCTATCCCTGGATTATAGATCTTCTGGCGGTTTTGGCACAACGCAGATATCTGGCTGTTTGTAAAAATCATGATTGGGAAAGGAAGGAGAAACATGGCTGGTATAAATAAAGTGATTATAGTGGGGAGGTTGGGACGTGATCCGGAAGTACGCTATACTGCAGATGGGACTGCCGTGGCCAATTTTTCAGTAGCCACTTCCGATGAATGGCGTGACAGGGAAACTGGTGAAAAACGGGAAAGGGTCGAATGGCACCGCGTTGTAGCCTGGCGTAAGCTGGGAGAGATTTGCGGCCAGTACTTGTCAAAAGGACGCCTGGTTTACGTTGAAGGCAAGCTCCAGACCCGAAGCTGGGATCAGGACGGGGTTACCCGTTACATGACCGAGATCCAGGCCAGCGATGTCCAGTTTCTTGGCGGTCGCGATGACGGTCCGGTTCGGCCTGCTGATCGGCCTGCAGGACCAGACAGTGTGCCCGAGCCCCCGATCCCCGATGGACAGGATGATGATATCCCCTTTTAACCGGCTGTTGAAAATGTGGTGAACATAGCGGCTGTTCAAACCTGTTGAGCCGGACTGGGCGGGGACATGCAATAAGACATGCAGAAACAGGCATGAATTCCAACCTGGAAAGCAGGTGGCGCAATGTTGGTAACCCAGAAAAAACAATATGCTTTACGGGCGGTTTTCGAGCTGGCCAGACGCATGGATGACGGTCCGGTTAAAGCCGCCCGGATTGCAGAAGACCAGGCAATTCCGTACCGTTTCCTGGAAGTCATATTGGCTGAATTGAAAAGAAGCGGTCTGGTGATTTCCAAAAGGGGGTATTATGGCGGCTACAGGTTGGCCAAGGCGCCGGCAGAGCTGACCATTGGACAGGTTTTCAGGGCCTTGGAAAAACCCGGTATGCCCGCTGAATGTATAGCCTGTCTGTCCGGGAAAAAGACTTGTCCCCTGGAAGGCCGTTGCGCTTTTATTTCATTGTGGGACCGGGTCCAGGGAGCCATAAGATCTATTTATGATCACACTACAATTCAGGACCTGCTTGACGATTCCGGCAGCTGGAAAGGTCTTGCATAAGGCGCTTGCCTGAGCGGTTGGAA
This sequence comes from Desulfobacteraceae bacterium, assembly GCA_027025615.1. Lineage (GTDB taxonomy): Bacteria > Desulfobacterota > Desulfobacteria > Desulfobacterales > Desulfosarcinaceae > JALVQM01. The sequence continues at coordinate 2,714 of JALVQM010000369.1, forward strand.
AAATCGATTCCGCGGCGTGGGTTGACAAGGATAAGGGAAGCATAATTTTCATTCAGGGCCTGAAGCTTGCAGCATTCAATTCAGGCTCCGGCCTGTTTTGGCCATGGGCTTGCAGGGTGCGATAAATCGTTTTACTTGGATGCCTGTATGAAGAAATTGTCCATCTGGCGTATTTTGACCAGGTCAGGGCGTGACTTTATCGCCGACGATGGCTTTACCATGGCCTCGTCCATTGCCTTTTTCTTTTTGCTTTCCTTTATTCCTTTCTCATCTCTTTGCCTTTTTGTTTTTACCAAGATTCAGAAAGTAGTTTTTGCAGATACCCAGTGGGCAGAGTTTGTCAGTAAAATGCTGCTGGATGAAATAGGTCATGTTATCCCGTTTGTTTCCAAGGAATGGCTCCAGGAAAATATTCTGCGATCACCCAGTGGTTCTTTCCAGATATTAAACTTGGCTTTACTCCCGATTGTAAGTGGTTTCATTTTCCAAACCCTGGAGACAACCTACAGGAAAATTTTCGGACTCAAATCCCGCCACTTGTTGATCGGCCAGGCCATCTATGCCCTGGTAAGTATTTTTGTCGTTCTTTTTCTTTTCGTCTCTAATTTTATATGGATAATAATTTCCACCACCCTGGGGCAGGTTCTGGAAGCCCTTCACAGCAGGTCATATCTGAACACAATTTATGTTGCCCTTCGCAAGATACTCGACCTGGCAAATTTTGATTCAATTTCCCTGGTTGTACTTGTGCTTTTCTACCTTGTTTCGGTAAAGATATTTCTGAACATTCAGGTCAAGGCAAGGTACAGGCTGGCTTGTGCCCTGGTTTTTGGCGGGCTTTGGATCATGGCCCGTTCGCTTTTTGGATGGTATGTCACCCACGTGGCCCGTATAGATTTTCTTTACGGTTCCCTGAGCTCCCTGGTGATTGTTTTATTGTGGGTTTACTATTCAGCCCTGGCTTTGCTTTTTACCCTGGAGATGCTGCATGTACTGCATAAAGGGCTCTGGCATCGCCATTTCACATAAGGGCTGCAATTATCAAGTTTCAGGCTGGCCCTTTTGATTCAAAAGGCTTGTTAAACACGGAGCAAGCAAGGCAGGATAAAACAAACAGGGCCTATATCCGCCAAATATCATTGAAG
>JALVQM010000370.1 GCA_027025615.1 Desulfobacteraceae bacterium
TCCCGGGCCAGGGCAGCCATGCTCATTCCTGCCATTTTCCTGGCAGAATGAAGTCGCATTCCGAATTCGTTTATCATGACTATTTCCTCCTGGTTGACAAATATCATTATTTTGCTCGTTTTGTCAACCGGCAACTTTCGATTTTACATCCACCATGTTTACTCACTGGTACTTTGGTATCCAAGAGTAAAATCGATAGGCACAGGCAAACGATAATGGCGGCATGCAACCAGCAAGATTGGCCACATGCCGGCCTTGACACAAGACAACCCCTTAAAAGCGTCACTGTGCGCACACTCATTCCACACTTCTTTTAAAAAGGTATCTTCATCCTGTTCGATCGGCAGCTGAGAGAATGTGGCACCATGGGTATCATCATTTTTATACAGATGCTTTTCTGTATTTTTATCCGGATACCAGAATTGAAAATTGCAATGTGCAAAAAATGTTTTTTTTGCTTCCTGCACTTTTTGATACAAATCATGACTCTTCAGCAAGGCCGCCCAAAGACCTATCATCGGATATAAGATGCTGCCGGCGGTCGCTTCCCGTCGGTAGTCATCATTACGGTATTCTGGGTGGTTCAAAAGAGTCAGGTAATCTCTGTGAATGCAGGGATACATACCGTGCGTTTGGTAAGAAAAAGTTGCCTTGTCAAGAAGTTGCGAGAGCCAATGGATGATATCTTGCTCGTTTTTTTTAGACAGTGACAATAAGAGTATTGCCAAAAAAATATCAATGGCATGGTCATCTTTAACAGGCAAAAATAATGTCGGATTATTAATGATGAGCAGTTTCAGGTGATGAGCTAAAATCTCTATTTCATGTTGCTGATCTCCCTGTTTTTCTTTTGCCTCGCCAGCCAATTCCAATTTCCAGTAATCCCAGAGACCTGCTAAAGCTAATCTGCCCAATACTTCAAAGAGCTTCAGGTTAATATCCAGTTTATTCGTTGAGTGGACAGCAGTGGAAAGACCATGCTTTTTTCCAGTATAGGGCAGTATTTTTGAAAAATATTCTCTTAAAATGATTTGATAAACAGTATGGATCGCATAAAATGCCATTTTTATGGAAACGGCTATTTTTGTCTGTTTAGAAAAATATTTCTTTGCCGTCTCCCATGCGTAGAGCAATGTCCGTTCGGCAGCAAGATAAGTTGATTCCAAGTTACCAGCCTCACGTGCCCAGGCAAAAAGAATCCATAAACATATATTCATCTGTCGTAACGTGATCAGCACCTGTGAATCTTTGACAAATTTTTCTTGGGTGAGGCTGTTCAATAGATTGGTAAAATGGCGAAAGGATGCCTGAGGTTCGTCAAGCAGTGCCAGAGATTTTCTCAGTAGAGGGCGTGCTCCTTCGGGCAACAGGTTTTCTTGCAAAAAATATTTTTCGATCCATGACGCCAGCCGATCACCATCCCACTCAACAATTTGGAGAATTTCTGTCTTTCTAGCCCCCTCATATTGCGTGATATTCACCCTGACACTTTCCTCTATGTCACCCCCAATGCAGATGCAAATATCAATGGGTAGATTTCTATATTCTTCAGGGAGATGGGTAGGAATATACACATCAAGTATTTCATTTAATGAAGGGCGAAGGTCTTGTTCAGAGCCGCTGTCCCAATCTTTTCGGCCAAGATTTCCGGCCTTAACGGAAAGAAGATAGACCTTCTCTGGACTATCTTCTATTTTTCCAATAGCACCAATATCAACACCGTATTGACGCGTCCCTCTACCGGGCCGGGAAAAAACACGTAGCCCCATTTGGCTTAACAAATCAGGCAAAAGCGCATCAAGCTCACCTCGTTCTCTGAGAGAGGTGAGATATTCTTTAATGACAAGTTTCATTTCTTTACAAGCCTCTCGCTCCGAAAAACTCGTAACTGGTAATCAAAGTCAAAGGGAGCAATGTCGGCTTGCCTTGGAACTTCAAATGATACTGAATGGTGCTGCATTGGAATTTCCATACGACGGGATTCTCCGGAATCATCTTGGATGTGCATAATAGATGATTTGCCATATAAAAGTACTGATGTTGAACATATTTGGTTAAAAATGGATTCTTTTTGTGCCTCCTTATATGATTCCGCCATCATCCTACCTTGCCTTCTCAACTGTACTTCCCGTTGTTCTTGAGTAGGATACATTTCAGGAATATCAGGTACAGACCTCAAGGTTTCAAGGTAATCATCGATAGCATCCATTGCGGCCTGAATAACATTCCTGACAGGGGGATCCTGTACAGCAATTTCTTTTTGGAGGAAATCATAAGGTTTCCCGCAAAAGTTAAGTAAAATCGGATCAAATAACAAATGACCAAGATCTTGTAGGAGCCCTTTTTCGTGAGTGTTTTCCATCAGCGAAACTATGATACTGGTACAGGTTACCGGTTTCATAAACAGGTAGCCGATTGCTTTCCGAGCTACAAAAAGATACAGGGCTGGCTCCTCTGACGGTATTGCAGCCCGATCAATTTTCAACAAAGGTTCCTCACCGTGTATTGTTTCCAGGATAGTAGCTATGCTATTACAGAGAACAGGTTCTCCATTCAAAAACCATCTGGTTAAGAGGGTATTGAGGAGTTGAAATCCCTGGCTATGAATACTGTGGATAAGATGATCCAGCGATTCGATGGTCAATTTTCCATGATGTTCCAATAAAAGATTTTCGAAGAAATCAATCCCTTTACCAGGATCTTCTCGTTTTAAAAGACAGCTTATCCCGTAGCCGATGTTACTCAGGGTTCCTGCATGTTTGGGGTTGACATCAATAAGAGCTGACAGCAGGATGTCTAACAATTTCCCCGGTAACTTATTTGTTTCAAAACCAAAAACATGTGATGCCGTGTAGAGGGTAAGCTCATCACCTTTTGACAGAGCAGATGACAGGATTTCTTCCCCATTGTCAGCCTGATCCGCATCGCTGATTGAAATGCTGCAAACCGTTCTGACGATATTACCCAGAACCTGATCATTTGTTTCGGTTTTACAAGCAGCAGCAAGGCAAGCGATTACACGCTGTGAATATTCGGACGTTACAGCGTAGGGAAATTGACCGAGAGCAAAAACAGCGTTACTCCGTATGGTTTCATTGTCATGAACACTGAGATCAATAGCTTTGGCAAGACACGTTTCTATATCATTGCTCGCACCAGCAAGAAGTACTGCTGGGAGCAAACTGCCATACTGTCTTGGAGCGGACAAAATGATTATTAAAGCCTCGTCTACTCGCGATGGTACCGCTTGACAAAAATCAGTAAATGGTTGGATAATCGCTCCTCCAGCCAGATCTTGCCCCGCTTCAATTATAAGGTGTCGGACACAGTTCATTACTTGAGCCACAGGAGCGTTAAGCAACGGAAGAATTTTTTCAAGAATACGCCTAGTTAGAAAAAAATTCCCAGCAGAGTCTGATTGGTTTTTAAGTTGTTCGAATTCATCAATGATATTGATTTCACCATTATTATGAATGGACACAAGTAGTTCGCTTATTTGATCTCGCTTTTGCTGATCACTAATTGAAACATTGGAAATATACTGAAGGAATGCTCCTGTTTTTTTAGCTTCAAGAATTTCCTCAATAAGATTTTCCCGGTCATGGGAGCTCATACAGAAAACCTCTTCTCAAAATTTGCCCAGACTTCTTCGTAGTCCTGTTCACGGTTGCAGCGGTCGAAGGGGGCGTGGTAGGTGATGGTTCGTTCGACCGGGCCGCCGGGTTGGGTGTCGTCGGTGATGGTTCGGGTGACGGTGCCGGATTGCATGGTTTTGATGTCTTCCCAGCCGATGGGTTCTATTTTTGTTTTTTTGCGGGGAAAACCGACGCCGGG
>JALVQM010000371.1:0-4816 GCA_027025615.1 Desulfobacteraceae bacterium
CTCACCTTTCGCGAGTATGACTCGGTGTTGATTCTTTGGCATTCCCATGAAAATAAAAATTCATACTCCAAGGGCCGTCAAAGCAGTTTTCGCAAATAGCAAACCAATTGAAACCCGCGTCATTCCATTTATAGGCCAGCGATGTCATAAAGCTGAAAACATACTATAATTTTACTCCAGAATCAGAGAGCTGTGAAAACAGGTGTCGTTATCAATATCAGCTGATGCCGCTAAAATCGGCGCCGGTGATTTTACATGGTAGCCTTGGCTTACCCATCCTCCATCCGGACTATCAGAATGTTCTATAAGCTCAAGGGCAAGAGCCTTATCCATCTGCAGGATCATCGTCCGATCAGCTGTTTTGACGCGGCAGACAGTATCACGCAACTCTACGATTGAACATTCTTCTGAAAAATGAAAATAAAAAACAAGATGATGCCTGCCGCTGGTCAGGACCTCATCCCGCAGCAGGATTGTTCCCGTCTCTCCACTCAATTCCAGGCTGCGTTGATGCAGCACCGGGTTTGACAATCGGGCGTAACCATCATGCTCCCCGGTCACCAGACCACCCTGCCCGTTCTTTCCAGGCTGCCAGCGAATGCAGCGAGCTGTTGCCCTGGCTCCCCACATGAACGGTCCCTGCATGACGGACTGATCCTTTCCATCGACTTCCAGGGTATTATGCGCCCTGGTCCTGCGAAAATAATTCCGCCATTCCGGAAATGAAAAATAGTCATATGTCCCGGGGTCAACCAGCACATCATGCCCGTCCACCCGGAGAACAAAACTCAGGGCATCGGCATGTCCATGGGCGGCTATCGTCTTGTAGCCGAGTTCCCCGCAGTCAAATAGAAGACTTACGCATCCCTGTCCCGACTTCCCGCGCTGCAGTAAATAATACCCGGACTCGGCAAAGGCATGAGACCTTAAAAAATCGGCAGGAGAAGCGGCAAGACCATTAAATGTTTCCCTTGATGCCGACCCCAGAAACCAGCGCGCGGGTTCCTCATAGTTGCCGGCCATGATTTTGAAATCATCCCGTTGAAACAGAACCGCGCCAATTCCGAGCAGTGATTCAACATCCCTTCCGTCTCCCCCCAGATCCAGCACATAGCCGTCATCGGCATCGCCGAACAAGGGCAGATTACGGCTGCACTGACCCAGAAGGCCGACAAATTCAAGCATCTTTTCAAGACGTTGATGATAATTCTTTGAAACCTCTAAACCGATCTTTTCAGCAATCAACAAAGCAATAAGATAAAACTGGAGCACAAACGCCTGATAGCCAAGGGCCTGTTCCCGTGTGCAGCCATCAGCATAGCTCTGGGCCAGGATTTCCTGTTCCAGAAGAGCAAAACTCTCCCGGTTCCATGCGGGATCAAAGGAGAGTTCATGGAAATAACTGGTCGCAACAAAGACGCCTGCGGCTTCACCGACAAGATGGTTATTGGCCGAACTTCCCTTCGAATATTTTCGCGTTATTTCCCAGACATGCAGGTAAACAGAATAGAGAACCCGCTCCCGGAACGTCCCGGTGAACAAGCCGGAATCCCGTATCAGATCAATTGCCCAGGTCCAGTTAATCAACCTGATGCCAAGCTCCAGCGGACTGCGCCAGTTCATGCCGGTACCAAACGGATTATCATTCAGCCAGGAATCCAGTTGTTCCACCAAGGCTTCGGCATAACGCAATTTACCGCTTGCCCGGTAGGCCCGCGCAAGCACCACCAGTTGATGATGCCGGTTCGGTTCCCAGACATACTTACAGTCGCCCGCAACAGAGACATCCCGATAATCAATGGCATAGGAAAAGCAGCGCGGCGCCTCTATCCTGTTGGCATGGTCATAATGCCAGTTAACAGGAGTTCCATGATCATGATCTTTGAGATCAAAATAACTGAATCTGTGGGAGGCAATTTTATCCGCTCGAGGAAGCAACCGGTGCAGCCATTGCTGTTCATCTTCCCGTACTCCGGATTCCACCCAGGAACCCTCCCGGATATCACAGAGTCGAAAAGGCGGCGCTGTTGAACCATGGATGTCCGCCCGAGCGACCTGTTTCCAGGATGGAAAAAGACCATAACGCACCCGAACACGATCGCTGTTATTCCGCAGAAGCGATTGAATGCGCCACAGGATCTCTCCGGGCGACATGGTCTTGATACGCTTATAATACCAGGTTATGGATTGCATTTAATATAAAAACTATATAAAGGATAAATAGACAGGCAGAAAAAGTAAGGCTATTTTCCGGTTTATACCAAAAAAATTTTCTTCCACACAGCCGGCTCAACAATAAACATTTCCATGCCTTTAACAGGACATGCCATAGCAGGCGCAACAACTGCCCTTCTTGTTTCTCCTGAAATTCTCCGGAACCGGCAGATTTCACAACAATCAGTTACCCAATGGATCCCCTTTAATGCGGCCATTGCCTATGGGCCGGACATTGCCACGGAGCTGCTCTTTCTTGCCGGATGGCCGAATGCTAAAACCTGCTGCCATTCCTTCCTGTTCGCCGGTATCGCCGCCCTTATCTGTACCTTTGTCTTAAGGTCCATGTTTTCAGCCCCGGCATTGCGCCGATTCTTCTTTTTCCTGGGGGTCATCGCTCTTCATGACATCCTTGATATGCTGCAATCAAGCAATCGACTGCCATTGTGGCCTTTCTCCGATCTGATAATCTCTTGGCCGCTGATCCCTGAAGACCCACTGTATGAAGGCCTGCTCTTTCTTGTTCTATTTGCCGTTTTCCTGACATTTTTTATTCATGCCCAAAGGGAGACTCCCTTTCAGAAAACAATTCCGGAAAACCATGCGACCAAACCCCGTTACAGCGGCCTCTTCATAATCCTTTCGCTGGTTCTCATCGCAACGGCCATCACAACCCACCAGACCCGTATACTGCGGGAAAAACAACTCAACCTTGCCCGGAAATATATTGCTGCAAAACAATATAGCCGGGGACTTTCCCTGCTGCGACAGGCCCAACGCTGGCCGGCAAAAATTCATCCGGGTCGGGTTGAATACCTGCAGGGTTATATCCTGGGCCAGACAGAAAAATGGAAAGAGGCAGAGGAGAAATATCTGCTTTCCTGGAAGAAAAATCATCGTTATTTCTGGACCATCGCCGATCTGATCATTTTATATGCTCAACAGGATATTCCACTTTCAAAAAAACTGCAGCTTATCAAACCCTGGTACAGACGGCTCATTACAGATTTTGCCCGGCATCCCGATCTTCCCGAGTACCAGGAAAAGCTTCGGCAACTGCTGGGCGAGGGTCCATGACAACCTGCAGCAATCAAATGCTTTTTTTAGCGCCTTGAATAAATCTTAGTCATTGATTATATAGCCTTGACATTAAATGGTCAAAATAATACCATAAATATTATAGCTTCTTCTTGCATGAAATTGCATTAAGACCTCTGCTCTTCGTGAGCATTTTCTCCCCTCCTATCCTAACTCTATACTGGCTCCTGTAACAGGTTAGTCTGTTTAGATCGACCTTACCAAATGGACCGCATTTCAATACAATCAAAATTACTTGTACCAATAACAGTATTAATTGTAACTGTCTACATCACCTACTGTGACGGCTTCCATTGGCTCATTGGAGTCTGGCTGGAAGACAAAGAGTACTCACATGGTTTTCTCGTTCCACTGGTCACAGGTTACCTTATTTATCTCAAAAGAAAACAACTTACTCGTCTCCCCCTGCAACCATCTCTGATAACCGGTACGATACTCGCTGCTCTTGCAACGATTCTTTTTATTTTCAGCAAAATGAGTGCAATAATACAGCTTGAGATTGTATCCTTTTTCATTCTATTACCGGCAATAATTTTACTCCTCTTCGGCAGGAATCATTTAATCCAGCTTCTTTTCCCTCTAGCTTATCTTCTCTTCATGCTGCCAATCATGGATTACCTTCCAGGAGACATTTACCCTCCCTTTCAGCTCCTTACTGCCACAGCAAGCACAAAACTGCTTAATCTGGCAGGATACCCCGTATTTCAAGATGGAGCATTCATACATTTACCTAAATATAGCCTCTATGTGGCAAGAGAGTGCAGTGGTATAAGATTTTTATACTCTATTATCGCCGTTGGGATCCCTCTTGTTTACCTTTCACAGCGTTTGATTAAAACTGCCGTCCTGATCCTTGCGATAAGTGTCGGCATTGCTATTCTTGTAAATATTTTCAGAGTTATGTTAGCTGCTATCCTTGCCTACCATTTCGGTATTAATATGCTGCATGGACCTTCCCATATATTGCAGGGATATTCAGTGGCGGTCATCGGCTTTCTTGTTCTTTTTATCCTTAACAGCTTTGCTGTTAAATATTTTTCATCCAGCTATCCACTACTCTGTGATCGTACCATCCCTTTGTCGAAGGGCGACAAATCAAGCTCATTTAGTTATTCAAAATACCTGAGCATAATTGCAGGACTTGTCCTGCTGCTGTCAAGCGGTTTAATAATCAGCAATTCCCTCACAAACCTCAACCTTGTCGAGCCTAAAAATCCTCTTTCATCCTTGCCCAAAACCATTGGACACTGGCAGGCAAACGGCAATGGAAAAAATCTTGGGAGACAATTCTACCCAAAAGCAAAGGAGGAACTTGTACGAACATATAAAAACAAACAAGGACTAACAATCTCCCTTTATATTGGCTATTTTCCCCTGCAAAATAATAGTAACAGAATGATAAGTTACCATGCCCAACCATTACATGACGGGACAGAACACGTTACAATTAACACCCAATGCAATGGAGTTAAAAATGTTAATTGGGGAATAATCAGTGACAAAA
>JALVQM010000371.1:4826-11327 GCA_027025615.1 Desulfobacteraceae bacterium
CCTACAAAATATTGAAGTACTGTTCTGGTACTGGTTTCCCTATGGAAATGAAACAAACATGATTAAAGCAAAAATTGCTCCTTTGAAAAGCATCATTGACAAACATCAAAATAATGGTGCCGTTATTTTACTCACAATGCCCACAGAAAAGAACACGCCTGTTCCCGGGAAAATCTCTCCTGCAATTCAAGATTTTATCAACTCTTTATCATGCGCTCTTCAAAACTTTTTATAATATGACATATAATGAAAACGACCAAAACTCTACCAAAAAAAATTGTTGTTCTGCTGGTTATCAGTAACCTGGAATTTGGAGGCGCCCAAAGGCAGGTAATTGAATTAGCAAATAATATAGATGTCGACAAATTTGAGATACATGTCTGTTCACTGTCAAACTATATTCCCCTCGGGGATGCCTTAAAAACAAAATCTCATCGTCTTCATATTATACATAAAAACTATAAATTTGATGTAACTGTTGTATGGAAGCTTGCTAAACTTTTAAGAAAGTTACAGGTCGACATTGTGCAGAGTTATTTATTCGATGCCGAAATTGCCGTCCGGCTGGCAGGCAAGATGGCCGGCACCCCGGTTATTATCAGTTCAGAACGAAATACCAACTATAGCCTGAAAAAAATCCACCTCAACGTTTATGCCCTCACCCGCAACATGTTTGATATTTGCATTGCAAATTCACAATCAGGAGCTGACTTTAACAGCAGAGTTTTAAAACAACCTATCGAAAAATACCGGATAGTACACAATGGAGTTGATACTGAACGTTTTAGACCTGCTGACAAGAAGAATATACGAAAACTCCTCGGAATACGGAAAAATGCTTTCTGTGTGGGTATGTTCGGCAGCTTCAAGGAGCAAAAAAACCACCCTCTCCTTTTTTCAGCGGCACAAATTGTTTTGTCACACTACCCGGATACGCTGTTTCTCCTTGTCGGAGATCAGCTTTTTGCCGGAATGCATGGCTCATCCGACTATAAAAAAGACATGGATACCTTGGTCGATGACCTTGGAATTCGAAAACAATGTTTATTTTTAGGAAACCGGACGGATGTTGAAAGACTCTACAATGCTTGTGACATTACAGTACTTCCCTCATTATTTGAAGGGACACCTAATGTAGCGCTGGAATCAATGAGTTGCGGCATACCTGTTATTGCCACAGATGTCTCGGACAACAACTATATAATCCCTGACGGAAAGGTGGGCTATATAGTACCCCTCAATAGTAAGGAACTGCTGGCAAACCGCATAATCAAACTCAGAGAAGATCCACTATTACTCAATAGTATGCAGAGGAATGCCCGCAACTGGATAAAAAAAGAATTTTCAACCAAACGCTTATCTGAAAAAACTGAAAAAATTTACAAGGAAATTTTACACCGCAAAAATGTTTACTATTGATTAACTTCTGACTTCAACTCCGTTCCCATTAGCAACATGCAGAAACAATTTCTCAAACTTCTCCATGGCATTATCCAACAGATGATTTTCATTGAAATACGCAATCCCATTTAATGACATTTTTTCCCAGGCGTTCCTGTCCCTGGATATAGAACGTATGGCATTAACAAACGAGCGCTTATTCTGCACAAAATATCCTAATCTATTTTCAACGAGCAGATTATCGGGGTTCACCGTAGAAATAACCGGAATTCCCAAACTCCATGCCTCTAAAAAGGTATTTGGAAATCCTTCATATTCAGAAGTGCAGCAGAGTACTGAAAGACTCAGATAAAACTTCTGCAGATCTTTGCGCGGCACCATTCCGTGTAGAAAAACATTGTCCATCCGGTTCGCTCTAATCAACAATTTTCTAGTATATTCATTTTCATGATCCGGCTTGCCGGCTACATGGAACTCCACATCAGATAATTCACGGGCAACCTCCAATAGATATTCAAGGCGCTTAACCCGGTTAATCCGTCCGACCCAGCCGACTTTAAAAGGACCAGATCTTTGGCGAATAGATGGACGATGGAATTTTTCAGGCACAACGCAGGGCATCGGCAATTTTATAGACCGTAACTCGAAATTATCCTTGAGCATTTGCTGTTGAATATCAGTTTGTACAATCACCTCGTCGGCATGTCGTATCCCGTATCGATAAAGCATCTTTTCTCGTAGAGTATGCATCTTTGGCAATGCAGAATCACAATCAGGATCACTTGGAACAGAAAACACAAAAAATCGTTTCTTTAACCGGCACCAAAGTGCGACCTGCCCGGTAACATATTCAGCACAATTATGATAATAAATCTGTGCACCTGCCCGTGCCAGGGCACGATTCAGACTCGACCATCTCGGGAAAAAAAATCGAAGCCCGGGAACGCCTGCATCCTGCCTGCACATCTTGAGAACTCGAACTCCATCAATGTAAGACTCCTGGTCCTGTCCTTCATCCCAGGTCAACAAACTCACCTGATGCCCTTTAGACGCCAACCATCTTGCCATCAAGGTTGTCTGGCGCTCCACACCTCCCACATGCCCGCCTTTACCACCGGCCATAGCTCCAAAGGCATTATGAGATACAATGGCAAGATTTATCAATTCCTCTTTCCTTTTTTCCACGATGGAATGGAGACTATGATTTTTTCCAAATAAAAAAACGCTTAATCTTTGAAAAAAAAGCTTCCAATCCGCTGATCCGGTAGAGTAAAGTCTCTACACCCTCCCCGTCAGTACCATATGGAACATGAAACCTGCATAATTTCATGGGATCATCACCTATTCTATTGAAACCGTATTTTGTTGTCACAGCCGATTGATAGCCGGCTTCTCTGACCAGATCGGCAACCTGCCCATTACAGCTACCAATCGGATAACAAAAATGATTGCAGGCTAACCCTAAATTCTCTTCAATGGCACGTTTGGAGTTCTGTAATTCCTGTTCAGCTTTTTCAGGTGTGACAAACGCCAGGCGGCAATGATTCACAGTGTGACTCCCGACGGTAATTCCTGCAGCGGCTAATTCTTTGAGCTCACTCCAATTCATAATTCCGCACCAAGGGTCACTGGCAATTATATCCTTTAATGATCTCCCATATTTTTTTTCAATTAAGGTAGCTGTAGAGTATAACAAATCCTGCATTTCCTCATCGGAAATTTGCTTCTTTTTGATACTATAGCGCATTTGTTTGTATGCTTTTGCCAGGGCCTCTCTATCACCCGGAACAAAGGTAATGATCTCATTTCCTATATTAACAGAATATGGCTCTCCATCCAGTAGCTGCAGAGCATAATCAAGCCGGTCAAACCAGAAAGGAATTTGCTGCTCCACATGATTTGTGGCCACATAAACCGTGGCTGGAGCCTTATATTTCTCCAGAACGGGCAACGCATGTTCTTTAAAATTCCTCAACCCATCGTCAAAGGTCAAAACAATAGAGTATGGTTGCAGGGGTACTTTTCCAGTAAGCATCTCCAAAGCGTGATCAATAGTTACAAAAGAAAAATACCTGGATAATATTCGAAGATATTCATCAAGGGTAGTTGGTGAAAGTTGAGGACGAAGAGGCTGCCAGGCAGGGGACCCTTTCAAATCCATAACGCCATGAAACATTAAAAAAATAATTTTATATCGATCTCTCAATAAAAAAAATTTAACAAGGAAAAAATTTATGAAAGATTTATAAAAAATTTTCATAAATCAATTAACCGGACGAATTTGTTGGTCTACAAATACAGATTTACCCCTATTCGTAAGCGAGATGGAATCAACCTGTTTAATTGTAAAAGTTACATTATCTCCGAGTTTTTTACCAATATTCTTGTATATTAAAAACTCACTATCTTTTGTGTAACTATGAGCCGGTACGATTTTCAAAATTGCCTCACCGGGTGTATCTTGATAAAATTGCATTTGAAGAACATCATCAAAGGTATCATCATGCATATTTAATGATGTCCATGATATCAAAGAACCATCCCTTGTAATAAGATTTTCTTGTGTTCTATGCCCCTCAATATTAGAAATTAACAAATGGTTTCTTCCACATTCAGGGCAATGATCACCTATATATGTTGCATAATCTCCTGTACGATACCTAATAAATGGCACAACAGTATTAATAAATCCCGTGCCAACGATTTCTCCCCTTTGCCCAGGTGTGGTGACAGGATTATCATCATCATCTAAAAGTTCAAAAAAACCATACGTTGGCCAGACATGATAATTATTTGACTTTTCACAACCCGCAGCGGCAACCAATTTTTCAGTATGGCCGTAACTGGAAAAGTAACGACAACCAAACACTTCTTCTACCATTTCTCTTTGCTCGGGATACACAATTTCCGACTCCGCAATAATTCCCAGGATATTTTTTGGTGGCTGAATATTATTTCTCCGCAAAAACCGCGCGAGATTAAAGACTGACGAGGGATAGACATGTAAAAAACATGACCCAATAGTGCGCATATGTTCAACATAACGCTGCATATCAATATCAGACATGTGAAATGTACTGTAAAACTGCTGTCTGAACACAGGATCATATTCCTGCCATACGCCACTTCTATCCTGGCTTACTAATTTACCTCGAAATACAGCCATCGTATCTCCAAGTTGATAGCCACTTCTTTGCCAACTCGCGACCAAATACGCATACTCGATCTGTGACCGTGAAGAATTGATATAAAACTTTAGAGGAATCCCACTTGTCCCCCCGGTAGTAATATAATCAACTCGCGAGGAACGTATTGACATAGTAAGCATATTCATCAAATGTTTGCTTATTGTTAACTTGTCAATACATGGTAATCTTTGAAAATCTCTAATTTTTTTAATATCTCTCGGATGAAAGCCACAATCTAAAAACAAATTTCTATAATAAGATGAATTATTAAAAGCTAATGTGCAAATTTCTGATATTTTTGTTAATTGATATTTTCTAGCACGTTCATATGACCACCATTGAGACTCTTGCAAGAAATTTAACTGTTCCCTAAATTTCTTGCCGACAAGGTATTCTAGCGGAACCACACCAAATACCTTTCCCACTATATTTTTCATCGGTTGCGGGATGGATTCCCACAAATTTTTTTTTGACCATGCTTTTTTCATATCAATACAACAGGCTAGTTTATTAAAAACGTGGTATCAACTGAATAACAATTCATTCTTATGATGAAACAATTCGTCCGTAATAATATTTAGTTGTAGCAGCAAGTCCATCTTTTTTAAGCATGGCAAATATAGCACAAATCCTATCTCTTATTCGCGCTATCATTGCAATACTATAGGTATACACTTGACCATGTTTGGACAATAGTAGAAATGAAGTTTTTTCAACTAGCTGTTTAACATTATGAAATTCGCTATCACCAATTAATAGCGCTTGAAAATCATCTGAAATCTTAAAAAGATCAAATCCGACATAATCAATCGTACCATTATTAATGACAAGATGAGGGACTATATTATAACGAGCATCTGGATATTTGCAGAAATCAACTTCTATTAAGAAATTACCCAATCCATGAAATATTGGAACATTTTTATAGTACTCAATTCCCTGTATAACATGAGCATGATGGCATATCACAAGGTCTGCACCAGCATCAACAGCATTTATAGCTAATTTCCTTGCCTGTCTAGTTACAAATGAACAGTACTCTACACCCTGATGCAAATTAACAATCGTGATATCAACCTCACCTGCTACCTCCCTAATCAACTGAGAAAACGGCTGTTTTTCAATTTTAGCTAAATTAATCTTTTCCGTATTAGGCATTGAATGTGCTGCTGGCGCCAATCCTATCAAACCGACAATTCCGTCAGGAGTCATCATTTTTTGTATTTTAAGTGTCCCATCAATAGTCAAACCAAAATACTCAACACCATATTCCTGCAAAGCAGAAATAGTATCCCTGGCCCCTCTCTCGCCAAAATCCAGAAAATGGTTGTTGGCAACATTTGCTACCAATTTGGCGCTAAACTTTGAAAATATTTTCAAATAACGGTCTTTTCCATTCATCAGAATAGGCTTAGGTTCCCACGGCACACCACGTTTCGTAAGACAGCACTCTAAATTGAAAATAACATAACCACCGCCTTCTAACCAAGTTGGAACTTTTGACAGGATGTACTCGCTTCCTTTTTTTTCTATCTTCTTACCAACCTCTTTGGCAAGAGCTATATCACCAAGAAAAAAAAGATGAGTCCCATTAAATCTTTCAGGTAATACATTTCCGACACAGTGGACTATATCTCCCCCTGTTTTTCGCCATCTTATAACACTCTTGCCCATCATTAACCTTGCAAACTAGTATAGGGTTTCAATAAAACATTTACATGGGGTGCAATTTCGGTTACTGTCCCCAAAAAACGTGGAGGGTAGCTATGGTACGAAAAACCAAACGGGCAAAACTGCTATTGACAGAAGAGCAACGGTCCCGCCTGGAACAGTTAAGCAATTCGCGAAAAGCTCCGCTCCGCGAAGTACAGCGAGCCAAAATACTTTTGCATTATTCGGATCAGGTTCCTAT
>JALVQM010000372.1 GCA_027025615.1 Desulfobacteraceae bacterium
TACCATAGTGGTCAATAACATCCAGAGGATCAATCACGTTGCCCTTGGACTTGCTCATTTTTTTGCCTTCTTCATCCCGGACAAGGGCATGGACGTAAACATCCCGGAAAGGAACATCGCCCATGAAATGAATTCCCATCATCATCATCCGGGCCACCCAGAAAAAGAGGATGTCGAAACCGGTCACCAGGACAGAGGTTGGGTAGAAGGTTTTCAGCAGGGGGGTTTCTTCAGGCCATCCCATGGTCGAAAAAGGCCACAAGGCCGAACTGAACCAAGTGTCCAGGACGTCACTTTCCTGGACCAGATCGGTTGAACTGCATTCAGGACATTTTGCCGGTGTTTTTTCGTCAACGGTCAGATGGCCGCAGGTTCCACAGGTCCAGGCCGGTATCTGGTGCCCCCACCATATCTGGCGGGAAATACACCAATCCTTGATGTTGCGCATCCACTCGTAATAGGTCTTGGTCCAAACCTGAGGAATTATGCGCGTTTTTCCGGTTTCAACCGCCTCTATGGCCGGTTCGGCCAGGGGTTTGGCCTTGACGAACCATTGCCGCGAAAGGTTGGGCTCAACGACATTTTTACAGCGGTAGCAATGCCCGACAGCGTGCTTGTGATTTTCAATTTTTACCAGCAGTCCCTGGCTTTGGAGTTCTTCCACCACCTGCTCCCGGCATTGGAAGCGATCCAGACCGGCAAAGCGGCCGGCTTCAGCGGTCATGATACCATCGTCCCCGATAACTTTTACCGTATCCAGCTTGTGACGTTGGCCGATTTCAAAGTCGTTGGGATCATGGGCCGGGGTGACTTTGAGAGCACCGGTGCCGAATTGGCGATCAACATAGTTGTCACGTATAATGGGAATCTTTCTTTCCATCAGGGGCAAGATTACATGGTCCCCAGGCAGGTCCTGGTATCGCTCATCTTCAGGATGAATGGCAACTGCGGTATCGCCCAACATGGTCTCCGGCCTGGTGGTGGCCACAATCAGGCCTTGCTCGCTGCCGGGAAAAGGATAGAGTATGTGATATAAATGACCGTCCAGTTCTTCGTGTTCCACCTCCAGGTCCGACAGGGCCGTGTTACAGCGCGGACACCAGTTGATTATGTAATTGCCGCGATAGATCAATCCTTCCCGGTAGAGTTGGACAAAGACTTTGCGAACGGCTCTGGAAAGGCCTTCGTCCATGGTGAATCTTTCACGTTGCCAATCGCATGAGGCTCCAAGGCGTTTGAGCTGGTTGATGATTGCACTTCCGTACTCCGAACGCCAGCTCCAGACTTCCTGGATGAACTTTTCGCGTCCCAGTTGATGCCGGTCTTTGCCTTCGGCGGCAAGTTTGCGCTCCACCACGTTTTGGGTGGCGATGCCGGCATGGTCGGTACCCGGCATCCAGAGCACATTATCGCCTTTAAGCCTGCGGTAGCGGCACAGGATGTCCTGCATCGTGTTGTTCAGGGCGTGTCCCATGTGAAGCACGCCGGTTACGTTAGGCGGTGGAATTACAATCGAAAAAGGCTTTGCCTGGCTTTGTTCACTGGCGGCAAAGAGGCCTTCTTTTTCCCAAAAAGCATACCAGCGTTGTTCGACCCTGGCCGGATCATAAGCTTTTTCCAGAAGGTCAGCGCACATCTGTCAGAACTCCTTTCATCTACCTGGGACTTTTTACCTGGCAGGAATTGTATCTAAGCCGGGCTTTATTGCGATCGTCAAATCCAGGTGCCTTTGCCTGCCTGGTAAAATAAAAGGGGATTAAATTATTAATCCCCTGAAAAAATCAAGCTAATTTTTTGTTTTTGATATTTATCCTCTCAAAATAAGCCGGTGTTGTTACTCGGCCTGGTCGCTGCCGTCAAGCAAAGCCCGTTTTATACGTTCGATTTCAGCCCGTACGGCGCGCTCAATGGTTTCGACAATCAGCTGTTCTATACGGTGTCCAAAGCGCTTTTCAATCACTTTCTCTATGGCGTTTTCAATTTCCTGGGTATTTTCAAGCTCGGCCTTGAAAGGTTCTGATTCATCTTCTTCCAGTTCCAGCCCGATATTTTCAGCAATGTCATCGAAAATACCATCCTCGCTCGTGCTGTCCAGGCTTTCTTCTTCTACAATTTTAATTTCTTCATTTTGATTTTCTGTGTCTGGTTCTGAATCCAGCTTGGCGGCTAGATCTATGACCTGATTTTCGGTTTCTTCCTTGTCTTCCTGCTGATGTCCTTCGGTTTCCGGGAGCTCTTCACTGATAACCTCAGAAATATCATCATCTGAAAAATCTATTGTGTTGCTTGTTTCAGATACCTCTGTTTCTGTTTGTTCGTCCTTTGCCGGAATATGGTCTTCATCGAAAATTGACTGGGAGGTAGATGATTCCGGGGCACTTGTTTGGAATTCAGTTTCCGGAGCCTGGTCTGCAAAGGTTATCTCTGCTTCTGACTCCGGGCGAACCTCCGGAGTGTCGGGCTGGCCTAATTGTTCTTCCCGGTTGTCATCGGAGTCCAGGATTTCCTCGGCTACATCCTGTTTTTCTGAAAAATTATCATCTTCAGTCTGCTGCAGGTCGGCTTCAATTTGTTCTGATTCAGTTTCTATGATGTCGCTAAGTTCAAGAATATCTTCTTCCGTACTTTCCACCACATCGGTTAATTCCAAGACCGATTCATCTTCCGGGGACGGTTTGACGCCGGTTTGATCTATATCGGTTTGTTGGCTTACATCTACCTCATCTGTTAATTCTATAATCGGTTCATCCGCAGACAAATCGGTTTCCACCACGTCTTGCAGTTCGATTATATTATCGTTATCTTCAGCGGTGGTTATTTCGTCCAGTGTATCACGGCTTTTTGCAGCAGCAGGTTCGACGACTTCAGTAAGCTCAATGATTGGCTCGTCATTTTCTCCAAGCTCCATTTCCGGTGTAAGTTCCAACGGCTTGCCGCTGCTTTGCTTGCGCTCTTCCATATTGCCCCCGTGTTTGTTATGTAAACATCATATCTGGTCTGGCGATGTTCCTTATGCTGACATAATCGGCATGGGAACAGGAAAGTTTAGCGAAGTTTAACCATGATTTCAGGTACCAACACCAAAATACGCTAACATAGGGAAAAAGGTACTGTCAAGGGATTTACTGCTTAAGATATTCATTAAATTGACAATTTTGGAAGCAGACAATTTTCTGCCCATATTTGTATGCGTAGATTCATTGTATCAGAACATATGGCGCCGGGGAAGACGGCGGCAGTAAGGGGTGCCGAGGCTTACCACATGCGCGTCGTTCTGCGCCTTAAGCCAGGAGACGGGGTGATCCTGGTAGATCCGGCCGGCCGTCAGTTTGAAGCTCAAATTATTGCTTTTGAAGGATCGACAGTGGATGTTATGGCAACCAGAGCGGCCTCTGCAAGTGGCGAATCACAACTTAGAATTACCGTTGTCCAGGGTTTCCTGAAGGAAAAGAAGATGGACAAGCTGGTGCGTGTTCTCACCGAACTCGGTGTGAGCCGGTTTGTCCCTGTTATATGCAGCCGGAGCGTAGCCCGGCCGCCTGAAAAGCGCTATACGGCACGTTTGCAACGTTGGCAAAGAATTGTTGGGCAGGCAATGAAGCAGTGCCGTCGATCACATGGCCTGGAAATACTGCCGGCCATGGGATTTAAGGCCTTCCTGGACTGGGACGCTACGGATGGACTGAAACTTTTATTCTGGGAACGTCAGGCCCTGAATCCATTAGTTGCCGATAGTGAACCATGGCCTGGGGAGGTAATTTTAATGCTGGGGCCGGAAGGAGGGTTCAGCAAGGCCGAGGTTGAACTTGCCCGG
>JALVQM010000373.1:0-11850 GCA_027025615.1 Desulfobacteraceae bacterium
TTAATCCTCAGGCATTTGAAGCCCCAAGGGGATCGCGATTTTACCGCATCTGCTTTGTTGGCGGGCAGTTGAAGTACCACAGTACGGCTGCCTGCCCTCCGCCTCGCATCTTCGGCAAACTTGCCAGCTGCAAAATCCGGGTATAATATTTTCCAGTTTGGCACACAGGTTGTGCAAGCTTAATAAGGGTGACATCGGGCAGAAGCGGTATTAATTTTAATAATTTCCAAAAGGCAATTAATAGAAACATAAAGAACAAATAAACTGGAAATTTTCGAAACCCTGTAAAACGGTTTAAAATAATGATCAGAATCAATCTTCAAAAACTCAGCACCAATCGTAAACAAAGGATCCAGGACGGCTGCCGGGACCACTCAGAAAACATCAGGGTCCCGGCAAAACCCAACCCATGGTTTTCGGTTCTGGCCCTGAGCCTGGTGATTTCCGTGGCTGCTATGGTAATAGTATTACCGGCCCCTGCTTTTGGCCCTCCGGATCGCAAGGCTGCTGGTTCTTCTAATGTTTTTTTTAAAACAACTGGTTTTCCCCAAACCGGTAAAACAAAACTGGCTGAAACACTGAGGCGGGAAAAAAGACCCCAAGCTTTGCAAAACAAACTTGACCGGATGGATCGTTTAATCCTCCATGCTGCTGTTACCCATCAGGTAGATCCGGCCCTGATCAAAGCCATAATCTTTGCCGAATCTGGTTTCAATCCCAGGGCTGTTTCCAAGCGTGGAGCCATGGGTCTTATGCAGCTTATGCCAATCACCGCCAGAGAATTTGGCCTTGATGATGTTTTTGATCCAGCCGTCAATATTGAGTACGGGGTGCGCTACTTTCGTAAGCTGCTCAACCGCTTCAATGGAGATGTCAGGCTGGCCCTGGCTGCATACAATGCTGGCACCAAGTACGTTCTCAAATACAAGGGGGTTCCACCTTTCAAAGCCACACAACTTTACATCTCCAAGGTACTGCGTTACTATCGGCTCTTTTCTGAAGCCTTGGCTGCCCAGACGATAGCCAGGGCAGACAAAAATGCCTGAAATCCAGCGGCTTAATTGAATGCTACAACACCCTTGATTTTGGTTAAGTGCATTGTTGAGACCCGTTTAGGCTCAACGGCCCAGGTCAGGATATTTTTCTCCAGGACAATCTTAATATGGAAATACTGGTGCTTAAAAGATACTCCAGCGGATACCGGGGTTGTGTTATTGACAGCCGCTATTACTCATTTTTCCAGTTTTCCGCCAAAAAAGGCTTGAAGATTCTGCATCGCTACCCTCAATCAGATTTTGAAAATATTGAACATTTTGTTGGAGTCATGGCCAAATTCTTGTCTCTCTCGGCCTTTATCCTTCCGCCAATTACCATCGCGGATATAAATGCAGGGGAACTTGAAAGAGTTGCCAAGATAAGAGAAAAATCCCGGCTATAATTTGCGCTTTTTACAGGTCAGCGGCTGCTGCCGGGCGGCATGTTTTCTTTCAGCAATTCAACCAGGCATTCACACATGAAAAGGATAGATTCTATATCCAGGTGTTCGACTATGGTACTGTCAAAAAGGATCGATACCCGGGCCTCAAATCCTTCTTCCGGTTCCTGGTCCCAGAAAAGCAGTAGCAGGGGAATTCTGGGCAGAGGTTTGAAAACCAGGGCCAGATCAGCCCCGTAGTCTTCCCTGTTCACCGCAAAACCTCCAACCTTTTCCGCTGCAAGGCCCAATGCCTCCGGTTTACCGGAGAACATCCTGGCCAAAGGTTCCAGGACGTGGGCTTTCATGGACTTGATCTTGGAAATGGTATTGGGTATCTGGTCGAGACTTTTCCACTTGCCGCTTGGCAGGCTGCTTCCTCCCTGGGCAATGTGATTGAAGATAAAAACCTGTTCCCACTGGTTCAATTGCCCTCCATCCAACAGCTCAACCTTGTCGGGATAGACCAGAAGCCGCCGGTTAAAATAGGCAAGTTCCAGGGCCCGGCGACCATCGGAAGCGACAACCAGCCGGCCGCCGATCCGTCCCGGTAAATCTTCAATGGCCATGGAAGCCGCCCGCTGACGGGCCCATTGCAAGGCTTCCTTTGCAGGGTTGCGCCGGGTCCACTTGCCTGCTGCGTATTGTTCTTCCAGTTCAGGCCGACAGCGCTCAATGGTTTCCGGGGAAAGATGGGGACAGCGCTCCAGGGGCAGTTTTTCAGATACCACCATGGAAGCAAACGCCAGGCAAGTGGGAAAACCACACTCTCCGCAATTGGTCTTGGGCAGGATGTCCCGGTAAAGATCAACTACCGAAAGGGCCATTGCTTCACACCTCCAGGCGGATAAGTTCAGTGCCGTTTTCCTGGCAGGCGATATGTAACTGCACACCGGAAGCAATATGTGGCAAATGGTCATGGAAAGCCTGCCGGGCCATTTCTGGAGTGTTGTTTGTTTCGCTCAGATGAGCCAGGATTATGTGGCGCAGGTTTTCGTGGGATATGTCCTTGATTAATTCCATGGCCTGCAGGTTTGACAAGTGGCCCAGGCGGCTCTTGATTCTTTGTTTTAAAGGCCAGGGATAAGGTCCCTGGATCAACATTTCCGGGTCATGATTGGCCTCTATGATCAACAAATTGCAGTTTTTAAGATGGGATTTAACCATTGCCGTCACCTTGCCAAGATCTGTGGCCAGACCGATTTTGTGCGGGCCGCAACTGATGGTGAAACCGGCCGGATCACAGGCATCATGAGACGTGGCAAAAGGATGCAAATCAAGGGGTCCGATGGAAAAAGGACATCCACACCGGAAATGATACAAATCGTCCATCTTGCCCAGCTGTCCGGCGGCGGCTGTTGCCGTGCGGCGGCTTATGTAAACCGGCAGGTGAAACCGGCGGGAAAGGATTCCGACCCCGTTAACGTGATCAGCGTGTTCGTGGGTAACCACGATAGCCTTTAGCTCAGCCGGGTCCAACCCCTTGGCTGCCATGCGTTTCTGGATCGCTATCCCGGACAGACCGGCATCAATCAAAATAGGAAATCCCCGCAAGCCCAGATAAATGGCATTGCCCTTGCTGCCGCTTGCCAGCACGCAGACTTCGGCTGCCTGGTCAACTGACCTGTCTGCCAGGCACTTGCATGATTCAATGGCCGTAGCCTGGCTTGGCGGCAGGCTCCCCAATTTGATATCCTCCTGGACCTGTCTGTTTAATCCGTTTAATCAGAAACCGGTATGGCCGAAACCACCATCCTGGCGTCCGGTGTTTTCAAGCTCATCAACAAGCTGCCAGCGTCCCCTGCAAACCGGCTGGATGACCATTTGGGCCACCCGATCACCCCTGTTGACTATGTGGGCGTTCCGGCCAAGGTTAATCAGGGCAATCTTGACCTCTCCCCGGTAATCTGCATCGATAGTCCCGGGACTGTTGACCAGGGTCACACCGTACTTCGCTGCCAAGCCGCTCCGCGGTCTTATCTGGGCTTCAAACCCGGGGGGCAGGGCCATGGCAAACCCGGTAGGCACCAGAGCTATCTGCCCCGGCTCCATCACCAGGGGCCGGCTCACGGCAGCAGGGATATCCATGCCGGCAGCATGCTCGGTCATGTAACGCGGCAAGCTGATGTCAGCATCTTGTTCAGGCCGTAATTTCTGAATCTTTATCCTGATTTTTTCTTCCATTATAATTTTCGGTAATCGCAAATCTTGATGTATTCGCGAAAAATTTGGTTATAAAAACACAAATGGCTTTGCAAGGGGCCTGAAATTGAGGAATCGCAAGTGCCGGCGATAGCCAATGGCCAAGCGCAACCAAGATAGCCGGCTTTATCTATGCCGATCATCTTGGCCTCATCGCAAGACAGCTAAACACTTTCCAGACTATTTCTCAACTTGCCGTCATCAGGCGCCGGTCCAAGCAAGGTAAGGGCGATTTGCTCGGCCTGGAAAAGATGCCTTGCAAGGTCCATGATATGCTCCGAGGTTACGGCATCGATTTGCTCCACCACCTGATTGATTGGAATAAAACGCTGGAAGTGGTACTCGTTTTGGGCCAGCCTCACCATCTGGTTGTCAACACTTTCGGCAGCCAAAAGCAGGTTGCCCTTGGTAAATTCCTTGGCGTCCTTCAGCTCGTCGGCACTGACATGTTCGGCCTTGAGTCTGCGTAACGAGGCTACCATCAAATCGACCGCCTCCATGGTATAACGGGGATCTACGCCAGTGTAAATGCCAAACATTCCAGTGTCTACATGGGAACTCATGAAAGAATAAACCGAGTAAGCCAGGCCCCGCTGTTCACGGATCTGCTGAAAAAGCCGTGAACTCATGTTGCCACCAAGAATGGTATTCAAGAGGCAAAAAACAAAACGTTTGGAGTCTGTAACCGAAAGTCCCGGTGTAGACAGGCAGATGTGCTCCTGTTCCAGTTCGCGCCGGTGAGTCCGAACTCTGGCCTTTACCACAGGTGTGGTCCTGGCGGGCAGGGAACCGCTGGGTGCGATGGTTTCAAAGGCCGGTCCCACCAGCTCTACAAAACGTTGATGATCGACATTGCCGGCAACCGAAATTATTATCCGCTCCGGGTGGTAAAAACGCCTGAAAAACGACTTTATGGTAGATGCATCAAAGCGAATGACGTTTTCACGGGAACCCAGGATGGAACGCCCGAGAGGATGATTACCCCAAAGGTTGCGACCGGAGAGCACGTGAACATACTCTTCCGGTGAATCTTCGACCATTCCGATTTCCTGGCAGATGATAGGCCTTTCGCGCTCGACCTCGGCCGGATCAAAGAGGGAGTTTAGAAAAATGTCCGAAAGGATTTCCACCATGGTTTCCACCTGCGAATCAATCACCCGGGCATGATAGCAGGTGTGCTCCATGGAAGTAAAAGCATTGGTCTGGCCGCCAATGGCATCGAATTCCTTGGCGATCTGGAAAGCCGAACGCCGGGCAGTGCCTTTGAAGATCATGTGTTCTATGAAATGGGACAAGCCGCTTTCGCTTTCGGACTCGTCCCGGGCACCCACGCTGACCCAAACGCCCATGGAAACGGATCTGGCGTAAGGCATCTTTTTAGATACTATTTTGACCCCGTTAGCGAGAATGGTTTTTCTTACCACGGCGCTGGTTTTCCTCTTTAACGGCGGCTTTGAGGCTCAAACGGATACGACCATCCTGGGATACCTCCAATACCTTGACGCGAATCACATCGCCTTCATTGACCACATCGGTAACCTTGTTGACCCTGCGGTTAGCCAGCTGGGAAATATGCACCAAGCCTTCGGTACCGGGTGCAAGCTGAACAAACGCCCCAAAATCGGTGGTTTTGACTACCTTGCCCTCATAAATGACGCCTTCTTCCGGCTCCAGGGCTATGGCTTCCACCTGTTCTTTGGCCGCCATGGCGTCTTCTTCGTTCAGGGCGGCAATTTTAACCAGTCCATCATCCTGCAACTCGATGCGGGTGTTGGTTTCACTCTGGATGGCCCTGACCATCTTGCCACCCGGCCCGATCACCTCGCGAATCTTGTCCGGATTTATGTGGATGGTCAATATCTTGGGGGCATAGGGAGATATATCGGTCCTTGGATTTGCCAGGCAGGCCAACATTTTATCCAGGATGTGCAATCTTCCCCGTCGTGCCTGTTCAAGTGCTTTTTCCAGGATATCCCTTGAAAGCTCGTGAATCTTTATATCCATTTGCAAAGCGGTAACACCCTTGCTGGTGCCGGCCACTTTGAAGTCCATGTCACCGGTGTGATCTTCATCTCCCAGGATATCAGACAGGATAACAACCTGGTCACCTTCCTGGACCAGGCCCATGGCAATCCCTGACACCGGAGCTTTGATCTGAACCCCTCCATCCATCAGGGCCAGGGTGCCGGCGCAGACAGTCCCCATGGAAGACGAACCGTTTGACTCCAGTACCTCGGAAACAATCCTGATAGTGTAATCAAAGTCACTGCGCTCTGGTAATACTTTTTCCAGGGCCCTGGTCGAAAGTCCGCCATGGCCTATATCCCGACGACTGGGAGCCCCGATACGTCTTACTTCACCTACCGAAAAGGGCGGAAAATTGTAATGCAACATGAACGGACGGTTTTCCTCGCCACTAAGGGTTTCCACCCTTTGTTCATCCTGTCCGGAGCCCAGGGTTAAAACTCCCAGGACCTGGGTTTCGCCGCGGGTAAAAAGGGCGCTGCCGTGGCAACGGGGCAGAAGGCCCACTTCACAGGAAATTGGCCGCACCTGGTCAAAATCACGGCCATCGATCCGGCGGCCGTGTTTTAGGATCAGGTCACGACAGGCTGTTTTCTGGATTTCACCCAGAATTTCATATACTTCAGCCTTACGCTCTGCAAAATCCGGCCCCAGGCTTTCCAGAATCCTGGCTTTGGCTTCCTTTAGAGCCTGGCTGCGTTTGACCTTCTCGGCAATAACAATGGCTTCGCCGATGGGCCCCCTGGCCAATTCTTCCAGTCTGGCCTTTAATTCAGGATCAGGTTGAGGCGGATCGAATTTCCTTTTCGGCTTGCCGATTTCGGCATGCAGTTTTTCCTGGATATCAATCAAGGGCTGGAGGGCCTTATGGCCAAAGAAAATGGCCTCCAGCATGTCTGTTTCGGCAACTATATCTGCTCCGCCTTCAACCATCACCACCCCGGTTCGCGAGCCGGCGACAATCAGGTTGATATCGCTTTTTTCGCTCTGGGCCAGGGATGGATTGGCAACAAACTCACCCTTTACCCGACCAACGCGGACGCAGGCAATGGGACCCTCGAAGGGAATGTCTGAAATTGTCAGGGCCGCCGAAGCTCCAACCATGGCCAGAACATCAGGGTCGTTTTCCTGGTCCATGGACAGGACCATGGCGATAACCTGGGTTTCATAGCGCCACTTTTTGGGAAACAGGGGGCGGATGGGCCGGTCTATAAGCCGGGCGGTAAGCGTCTCTTTTTCACTGGGCCGGCCAATCTCCCGGCGAAAATAGTTACCCGGTATCCTGCCGGCAGAATAAATTCTTTCCTGGTATTCCACCGAAAGAGGTAAAAAATCAACATCCCGCTGATCGTCTGAAGCTACCGCTGAAACCAGTACAACGGTTTCTCCATAAGTGACCAGCACCGATCCAGAGGCTTGTTTGGCAAGCTTGCCGGCCTGGATGGTAAGGGTTTTACCCCCAATTTCTGTTTGTACTACAGTTTCCATTAAATAAATTCTCCTGGAATGTATCTGAGAGAGGCGCCGCAGCGGTCAGCCCACACCAAATCCCCGGCATCCGGGGTTGGCAAATACCTGCTCTTCCCTGGGGAAAGGCCTGATTGCAACCACCGGTCCGTTGGTTATTAGCGTCTCAACCCAAGGGTTTCAATAATAGCGCGATACCGCTTGACGTCATTTTTCTTGACGTAGTTGAGCAAGCGCCGGCGACGGCCCACCAGCATTAACAAGCCCCGGCGGGAGTGATGATCTTTTTTATGGATCTTCAAGTGCTCTGTCAGGTACTTAATGCGATGGGTCAAAAGACCAATCTGAACCTCCGGGGAACCGGTATCAGTATCGTGAAGCTTGTATTGATCAATGAGCTTTTTCTTGTCATCGGTTGATAATACCACTTTACGTCCTCCTTACGTAGATCCTCATCAGCTTAATTTTTGCTCTTTATGAATGAAAAACACAACAATAATCGTACCGCCCGGCGGCATTTTCAGATTTGACAACAGCCAACAGGCGCCGGTTAGAATCGACGATTGCCAAATAACTCTTGTACTTAACATCTATTGCACCGGCAATCGTTTTACCTGTAAAGTCAGCCACGGTCAATTGCCGACCGTTGCTTATCATACCTGCCAGACGGGAATCAGCGATTGCCTTGGGCATGCCCCGCAGGGCATCGGCCATATCCACTATGGGTACGGCCTCCGGCCCCTCGGCCAGTTCGGCTTTCAACTGTTCCAGACCGATGGCTTCATAAATACTGAAACCACTGCTGACCGTTCGGCACAAAGACTGAAGTATTCCGCCACAGCCCAAAACCTGCCCAATATCTGCACAAAGGGCACGCACATAAGTGCCGGCCGAACATGTCACGCGGAAATGGATACGGGGAAAATCGACAGCGAGTACCCGTATATCCATTATTTGCACCCTGCGGGCCGGTTTCTGGACCGGTTTGCCCTGGCGGGCCCACTTGTACAAAGGCACACCTTTGTGTTTCAAGGCGGAGTACAAAGGCGGTTTCTGCTCTATTGTGCCTTTGAACCGC
This sequence comes from Desulfobacteraceae bacterium, assembly GCA_027025615.1. Lineage (GTDB taxonomy): Bacteria > Desulfobacterota > Desulfobacteria > Desulfobacterales > Desulfosarcinaceae > JALVQM01. Next base: position 8,247 of record JALVQM010000373.1, read on the forward strand.
TCAAAAGCGGTCTCCACCTGCTCCCGGGTCAATCCCGCAACCGGGACCTCACGCAACACCCGACCGGTGGCATCCTGGGTGTCGGTTTCCAGTCCCAGCTGCATTACTCCCTCATAGGATTTTTCGCCCTGCAGCAAAAACCGGCTCAACCGCGTGGCTTTTCCAAGACAACATACCAGCACACCCGTGGCGAAGGGATCGAGTGTTCCGGCATGACCTGCCTTGGAGGCCTTAAGCAGGCGTTTTACCTGCTCCAGGGCTCTGGCGGAAGTCATTCCCGCCGGTTTGTTCAGCACGAAGATACCGTTCAATTCACTCCGCATATTTCCGGTATCTTTCCGGCCAGCTCAATTAGCCGGGCCTTGAGATCCGCCAGGGAACTCTCAATGCTGAAACCGGCGGCGCTTTCGTGACCGCCGCCCCCAAATACTGCTGCTATTTGAGACACGTCAACCGCTCCATCGGAGCGTAAACTGACGTGAAACTTGCTTTTAAAATCGTTTCCGGCAGAGGCTACCCCGTCCAGCTCATGGATCATGGCCGCCACCTGGACATCTTCGATCCGGCGGGCATAGTTGATCAGCCCGTCGGCGTCTTCAGGCTGGGTGCCGGTCTTTTTCATCATCTCCTGGGTCAGGGTCATAATCGAAAGTTTGCCGTTGCACCAGATTTCAATTGAATCCAGGGCCAGATTGAGCAACTTTATCCTTCCCAGGGAATAGGTTCCATAAACATGCCGGGCCACCATATAAGGGTCCACGCCCATTTCCACCATTTCGTTGCAGATTGCAAAAGCCGCCGCGTTGGTATTGGAAAATCTGAAAGATCCGGTGTCGGTCAAAATACCGGTATAAATGGCGGCGGCCATGGGAGGATCAATATCCACCTCAAGTTGTTTCATCAGGCGATAAATAATCTCCGAGGTGGCACAGGCTTCATAATCCACCAAATGAAAATCCCCAAAACCGTCATTGGTTACATGGTGGTCGATATTGATCAGGGTTTTGATCTTCTTCAAGCGCTGGATTGCCTGGCCCACCCTTTCCATGCTGCCGCAATCCAGGATCACGGCCGTATCGCAGTCAAAACCTTCGTCCAGATCCCTGGAAATTTCATTAACTGAGTCCAGGAAACGATACACTGCAGGAATGGGGCTTTCATTGTACATGAACACCTTTTTGCCCAGAGACTTCAATGCCAGGCCGGTGGACAGCAAGGAGCCGATGGCGTCACCGTCGGGATTGACATGGGAGGCCACTAACACCGCCTGGGCAGCATTTATGGCTTTTATAATCTTATCCATCATGCCTGTCTGTATCCAGCTGTTTCAACAACCTCTCGATACGGTCTCCATAATCGAACGATTCATCATAAAAAAAATTCAATTCCGGCATATAGCGCAGTCCCAGCCGCTGAGCCAGAAGCCGCTTTAGATACCCCCGTGCTTTGACAAATCCTGACATTACCAACTGGCAATCAAAAATGCCTCCAAAGGGCACAAAGTATATTTTGGCAATTCTTAGATCCCGGCTGACTTCAACACCGGTAATCGTAGTCTCTGCCAACCTTGGGTCTTGAATTTCCTTGCGCAGAATAAACGCCAGTTCCTCGCGAATCCGGCTGCCCACTCTGATTGAACGCTGATAGGGTTTCACTGCCTCATATTTCCTTTTATCACTATAACATGGCCGGCATTAGCTGCGGCCTCTCAAAAGCTGCCGCGAAGATGATCCGCAATCGCCGGGCAACAAAGTATACAAGACCTGAGACTAAGTCGCATCAATCCCGATGTCCAATAAAAATATCGAACCGTTTGCAACTTCATCACAGGTGGATAATTTCCATATCCGTATCCATCAGTTCCGCCAGTCCAAGGTCGTCTACCATGTTTATCATTTTATCCAGTTTTGCGTTTATCACCTTGTGATCCGAGCCGGCCATGGTCACCCCTATTTCGGCCTGACGGTAAACATCATTGTAACCCACTTCAGCTACCGAAGCGTTGAACTTGTTGCGTACGTTCTGAATAATGGCTTTTACTACCCGTCGTTTGGCTTTCAGGGACCGGCAGTCATGGATACGAAAACGGAGAATACAAATTCCGACCACCATCTATCTATTCCAGCTCCGGCTTGATCTCTTCCAGGTAGTAGCATTCTATAATATCGCCAACCTTGATATCGTTGTAATTCTCGATTCCTATTCCACATTCGTAACCGCTTTGAACTTCCTTTACATCGTCCTTGAAGCGCCGCAACGATGAGGCCTTACCCTCGTATGTTACGATGCCGTCCCTTATCAAACGCAACATCCGGCCGCGCTCGATCTTTCCATCGGTAACGTAGCTGCCGGCAATAGAGCCGACCTTTGGAATGTGGAAAACCTGGCGAACCTCGGCCCGACCCAGGGTGCGTTCCTCATATTTAGATTCCATGAGACCAAGGATAGCATCTTTGATCTCCTTGATAACATTATAAATTATATTGTGATAGCGGATATCTACATTCTCTTCTGCTGCCATCTCCTGGACCTTGGGGTTGGGTCGAACGTTGAACCCGATAATAATGGCGTTGGAGACAGCCGCCAGGGAGATATCCGACTCGGTAATTGTCCCTGTGGCTGCATGAACGATGTTTATGGCAACTTCTTCGTTGGACAGCTTGAGCAATGCATCCCGGATAGCTTCCAGGGAACCGTCCACATCTGTCTTGATGATAACATTGAGTTCCTTGACTTCACCCTGCTGCATCTTTTCATACAGTTTTTCAAGACTCAGACGGCTTGTCTTGGCAAGTTCCTTTGCCCTTTGTTTCTGGACACGATGCAGACTGATCTGCTTGGCGTCTTTTTCATCCTTCAGGGCTACCATTTCATCCCCGGCCACCGGCACTCCCGAAAGGCCAATTATCTCAACCGGCGTGGAGGGACCTGCCTGTTCCACCCTCTGCCCACGGTCATTGATCAGGGCCCTTATCTTGCCGTAATGCAGACCACATACCACCGGATCACCGGTTTTCAGGGTTCCGTTGTTTACCAGTACCGTTGCTACCGGCCCACGGCCGGAATCAAGCTTGGCTTCAACCACGTGGCCACTGGCCAGCTTGTCCGGATTGGCCCGCAGTTCCAATATTTCGGCCTGCAGCAAAATCATTTCCAGTAAATCATCGATGCCTGTTTTTTCCTTGGCCGAAACCTTGACGAAAATAGTATCACCGCCCCATTCCTCGGGAACAACCCCCAGCTCAGCCAATTGACGCTGCACCTTGTCAGGATCAGCGTTGGGCTTGTCTATCTTGTTCACCGCCACAATCAGCGGGACTCCGGCTGCCTTGGCATGGTTAATTGCCTCGACAGTCTGGGGCATCACCCCGTCATCTGCCGCAACCACCAGCACCACGATATCGGTTACCTTGGCACCCCTGGAACGCATGGCAGAAAAAGCCTCATGGCCGGGTGTATCCAGAAAGGCAATCTCACCCTTGGCCGTGGAAACCATGTAAGCCCCGATATGCTGTGTTATTCCACCGGCCTCACCGGCAGTTATCCGCGATTTGCGAACAACATCCAGCAAAGATGTTTTGCCATGATCAACGTGGCCCATAAT